>JBAZVA010000001.1:0-79220 GCA_041661165.1 Candidatus Woesearchaeota archaeon
ATATGCGCAAGGCCGATAATGGACTTTTCGACAGGAGTTAGCATTTAAACGTGATTAGATAACCATTATATACCACATCTTCGTCGCCATTTATACCGTGAAGAGTCTAAAAAATGGTTTAGTTGGACTATTAACCGTTATTTCTTTCGGGGTGTGTTCTCCTGGTGTTAGCCATGATGTTAATTCTACTGCTGGATTGAATTTTAAAATGGATTCAAAAAGTAGTTTGGTGGATTATGATAATCAAAACGATTATGATTTTTCCGATTGTGAGGTTAATCAGGATATAGATAGTGTTGATCATTATGTATTTAATAACATTTCAAAAAAGAATTTCAATTGGCCTGATAATCATAGATATTATATGACTCAAAAAATGTTGTTTCCGGAACTTTCAAAATTAAAAGGTAATAATCTGCCGGTTGTTTTAGATAAGCAAGTAATTCCTACAATTTCAAATAAAAAGACAGATACTGCTTATGTGTTAAATTATAATGGATTTCAAACGTGGGAATATAGAATTGTTGAAAATAATAAAGTAAAAAAATATATTTCTGGGTTTAATATTGATTCGTTTGCTACTTCTTTTCCATATATTAATATTGGAATTAAACGAGAAACAGTCAGAGAACTTATTACTCCAAGAATTGCGTGCGATTCTTCTGATGTGTTTTTTTGTCCTAGTAAAGAAGGTTTTTTTGAACTAATATTAATTTATGATGAAAAAAACAAAATAAAAAGAATTTCTGCAACTTATCCGGTTATGCTTTTATGCGACTAATTTGATTAATCCTGCGGTCTTTCCAAAATGTTCATTAGATATTTCTTCAATATTTATTCTAAGCAATCTTTCATAATCTAATTTTTCATCATTTAGTCCAAACATATTATCAAATATATTTACAACTTTATACATTCCTTCAAAACTCGATAGATATCTATACATATCTCCTATATGATTTTCTAATTCTGGGGTGTGGTGAAATCTCTCTTCGAGTTGTGTTTTTGCAAGATGATAAAACATTCTTGCTTCATTTATATATTCTGTTCTTGATTTATTGTACCATTTTGATTGATTTTCAACGAGATTGTTTGCTACAGACGTTCCAATTAATCTAAATTCTGCATTATTCAAATATAATTCTAATTTTCTTGTTCTATTCATGTCAAATCCATTTAATTCTGGTAAGTCTGAGATATATTTTGAAACGTTTCTTTCTTCGTTTTTGTTATCTATGTGTTTGACTATGGTTTCTGCAAGATACTGAAAAAGAGCATCATCAAAGTACGATTTACCTTCAATTTTGTATGAGTCAGAATTTTCATCATCTTTTCTAAGGGGTTTTTTATTGTACAATCTGTTTGCAGTATTTCTTATGTCTGTAATAAACATTGTTCTAAGTGTATCTAAATTTTTTGCCACTACTATATTTGTACCCTTCATACTTTCACCACGAGTGTTCTATATAGGTCGAAGTTATATATAAAGCTTTTCAATTTTCACAATTCAGAAGTGATGAAATTTTATGTTTATTGTTTTGTTAGAATATTCTAATTATTCCTGTTATTTCCTAAAGAGAATCTTTTAAGCTCGTCCGATATGATTTTTAGCGTTATGTTTTTTTGTACGTTGTGTATATTGTTTGTAATCGTTGCCATATCTGATTCTAAAATTAATTTACATAATGATAATATTTCATTTAATTGATATGCTTTGTTAATTATAGTAAAATCTGTCGAGTTTGCTTTTTTTCTGAATTCAGCTATGTTTTTTAATTCAAGAAGATCTTTATCTAGATGTAAAATTGTATTTATTCTTATTTTAAATTCGTTTATTTTTGTAACAAGAGAATTCAATAATATTTGTTTATGTTCTTCATTATCTCTTCCTAAATTTTCTAAAATTAATTTTAGTCCGTCGTGTGACAGATATATGGACATTATTTCACTTTTATTAAGATAAATTGTGTTGATTAACTCTTTTTCTTCTTCTGTGAATTCTTTTAACATAGAAGCTAATTCTTTTTCTTTTACAATTTCTAAGTATTTTATATATTCTTCTAGTTCTGTTTTATATTTTTCAAGAGTTTTTAATATCAACATACCGCTATTGTCTATTATATATTCAGGTGTAGAACCTATAGTTACAATTCTGTTTAATTTATTCATTGTTTCTGTTAAATTTTTTATTTTACTTTCTGTGAAATATGGATTTTTCCCTAATTTTGGAATTAATTTTGAAATTGTTTTATCAAAAGCAATTAATTGAGAAAAATTTGCAGATTTGATTTCTTTATCGGATTTAATCGATAAATCATTTAGAAAGACTATTGTATTTCCTAAGTATGATGTAAATTCAGATTTTGGTCTTCCTGCTTTTATTACTTTCTTAAAATTTAATATTACTATAGAAATTCTGTTAATTTCAGCAATTATTTCGTTTAGTAAATTTATTCTTGCAATTATTGCTTCCTTTATTCTCTCTATATTGTTTATTTGAACATTTATCTCTTCTGTTCTTATTTTTGAAACTTCTAACGATTCTGTGTTGGTTATTTTTTCCAAGAATAATTTGTATTTTTTAATTGTGTTTTCTATTGTGTTTTTAACTTTGAAGAATTCGTCATTTTTAGAATCAATATTTCTTAAACAATAAATTCCAAGTAATATTTCTGTTTCATAGCATAAACAAATATATTTATTTTTGTAAATTGCGTCAGAAGAACTAGCAGAATTAATTATTGCATCAAAAGTAAGTGATGTGTTTCTTAAAATAGAACTTAACTCAATGAATTGTTCTTTTTCTAACTTTGATCTTAATACTTCATTACTCATATAATATTTTTATATTTCAATATTTATAAAGGGTTTTGTTGGGCAAGACATTCTTCTAACTGTTTTATTTGGTGATAGATTCGTGGTTCTTCTTTTTTATTGACGAATTCATTAAAATACCCTAAAACTCTTTTTGCGCGTTGGTAATTTCCTGATATCTGGTCGATAATTATTTTACTTGTTAAAGGAAAATATAATGTGTCGTCTATTGCCCCATTTGCCTGCGTCATTATGTTTGCCATTCATCATTCCCTTTGCCATTGTAAAAACAGCATACTATTTTATAGTGGTGATAATATATAAAGATTATCATTGTATTATTTTCGTCCCTATTATGTCTAAAAAACATCACAAATGGCTTTAAATGGCAAACTGGCCCTTAGAAACTAGCTCTGTAGAAAAATTCAACCGGCAAGCAGAAGTAATAAGCTAATAAAATTTGTTCTTTAGATACAGCAAATAAAATAAGTAAAAGTTATCACCACATTCTCAAGGCCGGCGTATGTTTTCTACAGAGCCAGAAACTAGAAAGACTTATATGTAATTACTTGTGAAAAACGTTTATGATAAATAATTATTTTGCTAAAAAAACGAATTTTATTAAAAAAGCTACAGAATTTGTGTTACTTGCATCAATTGGATTGTATTTAGTTGGCTGCAGTCACAAAGATAAATATGCAGAAATTAATACTAATCTTGCGAAGGGTGCAGTTCCCGCAGGGGAAATATCTTTAAATATTCCTGCTGGAAAAAATATGAATAATCCTTTTCATATGGAATATAGATTAAATTCAGAAGGAAAATATGAAAGTTTCATTGATTATACTGTTTTAAAAGTAAAAAATATTCCGATCAAAGTACAATCAAAAGATTCTTTAGGAAATTATAGATATCAAAAGTTAGCAAAGAATGCATTAAGGCCTGTTGAAGAAATAATAAACGATAAATTCCCGGTTTCTTCAAACGATATTGAATACGAATATGGTAGAGATAGTTTGATTTATTCTGTGACTGATTTTAATTTAGGTGCTGCAAGATTAAAAGTTTATGTGGAGCATAAAAATGAAAAACCTTTTATTTATTCAGATACAACTGTTGTTAAAAATAAATTTTAATTTAGAGTTAGTTACTATGTAGAAAATTTTTACCGGCAAGCAAAATCTCGCAGAGGTAGCCAAGTGAAACGCGACTACATTATTCACAGGATTTATTTGTTTTTCCAATCGTCGTTCTTAATTTGTACAATTATTTTAGCAATATCTCCAAGGCCGGTAAAACTTTTCTATGTACAATAGTAGAATTTTTTTATATGCTCTTTTTTACATACTAAGAGTTTATTAACTTTGAATATATTCCAAATCGATTCTTAATTCTGTAAGGCTTATGATGAATCTTACCATCTTCTTTAGATGATGAAGTATTTCTCTGTCTTCAGAACTGATTTTTTCAGTTATATTTTCGAACATATTGTGTGCTTCTAGATCTCTTTTGTAAACTTTTTCTACTTTTTCTTTTGAAAAAGAATAATACAAATCATAATATTCGTTAAATACTGTATCAACGTGTCTTAAATATTTTGCAATTTCAGGGGTTATTTTTTTTGCATCAATTAAATGTATGGCAAGTCTTTTGTATTCGTCTCCAAGCAATTCTAATAAGAATACTATGGCATACATTGTTTGTGTTTTCTTAAAATCGGAATATCCATTTTTATTTAATACTCTAAGACAAAAGTCTTCGAATCTGTCAATATTTGTGTCCATAATGTGTGCAGCTTTTAATGTATCTTTTTTCCCGTTTATCGCTTCAATTGTTCCTTGCGAAAGGGATTGTAATAAAAGAAAAATTCTTCTAAGTGCGTTTTCAAATTCTTTTATTGATGTTTCACCAAGTTCTTGCACGATACAATAATTTGTTCTCTGTTCTATTATTTCTACTCCGACAAATCTATTTACAAGCGATTGAATTGCTTCAATAGAACTTAATTCATTTTTATCTTGTTTTAATTGAAAAGTATCATATGTGAATGCGGTATACATGTCACAAAATGGTTTATTTTCAAACATTATTTTTATGGTATTGTGTCCATCACGATATGCTGAGGAAACAAATCGCCATATTAGTGGAACAGAAAGTCCTGTGATATCAATTGTTGTGCTAGTAGTTTCTGCTTTTACGTTTGGGGTTATTATAATATTTCTTCCTTGTTCGTTGATATCAACTTCGTCACCGGGTTTTATATTGAATTTTTTTGCCCAGTCAGTTGGGAGTGTAATTGTAAGTGTATTATGTCCTTGTTTTATTATTCGTCTTTTCATTTTTCCACCAACGGCCAAATCAAGCCTAAATCGTTTTTCTAACGTTAAATTACCCCCTTAAACGTTTTTACTATAGTGTAAGGTGGAATATATAAATCCTCCTAAAAAATATTCATACGGTTATAAATATATTCTAATATATTCAATATTCAAAGATATATCTAATATTGAAGGGTATATTCCTTATTGGCTAATTATAAATACCTCGAGGTACATATTAACAGCTTTGGGGTGTTTAGTGTTAGAATTGGGATGTTTATACGGTGAAAAAATGAACGAAATCGTGTGCAATAGTGATGCGTATGGATGTATAGGACATAGTAGTTCAAAGTTTATTCATATTTCAAAGCCGATTTTAACTAGTTTAACATCAAAAAGTTTAATACCGAAAAGTTCAATATTAAAATCAACTCTTCCAATTCATTTTGCAATAAAAGTAGATAAACACTCTCTTCTTTCTGTTGAGACGTTTTTACTAAATCAAGAAAACATTGTTCTTGTTCATAAATTAGAATTCGGATTTGATTTTTTGGTTCAGGGTTTATTTTCAAACATTAATGATGCAGAAAGTTTTTTTATGATGCTTTTAGAAAATTTTAAGATTTTAGAAATAAAAAAATATTACATAATAAAAACGTCTATAAAGTTGACAGAAAAAGATGTGATGGAAAATAGTACGTTAAAAAGTGTGCGAGGTATTGCATGAAAACATATTTGTGTGTTAATGGAGAAGAATTAGATAATCCGGATGTTATAAACAATTTTGAGCAACCTATAAAAATAAAAAAGTTCAAGAGAGCGGATTTCGACAGAGAAAATAATCAGAAGGCATACAGATTAAGCGTGATGTTATAGATATTTTGTTTTGTATCCGATTTTTTTACTGGCACGCAAAACAGTATAGAAAACTAAAGTTTTCTATTAGAAGTTCTTTTGAACTTCTTTATTCACAGAATTTATTTGTCCTTCCAATCGTCGTTCTTAATTTAGACGATTATTTATGCAATATAATTAATCTCGCAGCTGCTCAATTGTCTCTTATGAGACAAGGCCGGTAAAAATATTTTGAAAAACTTTCAAAAAATAAATTCTTGGTAAAAGCAGAATAGTAACAGAAATTTATTTTATTATGGATTATTCTATGTATTTATCAAAAACATATATTATTTTTTTATCGTTTGATGTTTTTTTAATTTCTAGATGGGGTGTATTTATGTCAAGACTTGGACTATACTCAGGACTGATACCTTTTTTAAGAAATTTATTTCTATTATCTTTAGTCATAAATCTTTTTGTCCAATAACAACGCATTCCCTTTGATTGTTCAATATCCGTATTTCCACTTTCATTAAGGGATGCAAAATTAAATGCGGAGGCATATCCTGCTACTTTATATGGAAATAATTTATCTAATATTTCGTTTATCATGTGTAGATGTAATTTAATAGTAGTATATAAATTTATTGAATACGTTAGGCTCTGTAGAACTATTTTGTAAGAAAACAAAAAAATTAAATTTCTTTTTCAAGTGTTATGTTATAATCAGAAAATCCTTCTTTTTTATAAAATTCAATTGCTTTTATATTTTGAGCAGAGGCAACAGCACGAATTCTTTTTGCGCCTTTTGATTTACACCATTCAATAAATTTATGAAACAATTTTTTCCCAATTCCTAAACTTCTGTATTCTTCAAGAACAAACATATTTTCTGCTTCTCCAAGTTTAGAAATATTTCTATATTCTTCAGTTTCTATTATTGCACCAACTAAATAACCGACAATTTTGTCATCAGTAGTAGCTACTAATGCACAATCTTTTTTTATTCTTTCTTTAAAATAATTTTCTCCCGATGTTTGAATTGGATAATCTTTGTTAACGGTTGCATCAAATTCTTTATTTTCTTTTATACAAAGTTGATGATTCAAATTTTGAATTTCTTTAAGGTTTTCTATAGTTGCAAATTGAATTATGATTTCCATATTTTTAACTAAGAAAAGATATTTTATTAAGCTATTGTTTTATTATTTTAAGAAAAATAATTCACTTCAAATGAATAATCATTGACTCGCCGGTCATTTCTTTTGGCTTAGAAATATTCATTTCTTCTAATATAGAAGGAGCAACATCGCAAAGTGCACCGGTTTTTTTCAAATCAAGTTCCTTATCAGAATCAAATAAAATAAATGGAACTTTGTTTGTTGTGTGTGCGGTATGTGGTGAACCATCGGCATACGCCATCTGGTCGCAATTACCGTGATCAGAAATTAAAATCCCTTTTACGTGTAATTTATCCATAAGTGTAATTACTTTTGATAAACATCCATCAATACATTCGAGTGCTTTTATTACTGCATCAAGTTTTCCTGTGTGTCCTACCATATCAGGGTTAGCATAATTTACAACAATAAAATCATATTTCTGTGACGAAATTGCTTTTAATAATCCATCTGTAACTTCTATTGCACTCATTTCTGGTTTTAAATCGTAAGTTGCAACTTTTGGCGATGGAACTAATAATCTTTCTTCACCTGGATATTGTTTTTCAAGTCCGCCGTTAAAAAAGAATGTTACATGGGCATATTTTTCTGTTTCTGCTGTATGAAGTTGAGTTTTACCTAAGTTAGATAGATATTCTGCAAGTGTGTTTTTTGGGACAATTTTTGCATATGCAATTTCGACGTTTTTAATTTCAATATCGTATTCAGTTATGCAAACATATTTTAAATTTTTGATTTTCTTTCTTGCAAAACCATCAAAATTATCGTCAACAAATGCTCGTGTGATTTCTCTTGCTCTGTCTGGTCTGAAATTAAAAAATATCACAGAATCATTGTCTCCTACGAACTGGTCTTCATCATTGCAATCAATAACAGAAGGTAAAACAAATTCGTCAGTAATTTTTTTATCATAACTTGCTTTTATTAGTTTGTCAGTTGTTTTATGCACAGATTCAATTTTGATTCCGGTCATTGTTTCGTATGCTTTTTGTATTCTGTCCCAACGTTTGTCTCTGTCCATTGCATAATATCTTCCGCTAATAGTAGAAATATGAATATTTTTTTGTCCCTTAATGTGATTTTTTAACTTGTCAATATATTTCTTTGCAGATGATGGCGGTGTATCTCTTCCATCTAAAAATGCGTGAATGAAAAGTTTAGGAACGTTTTGTTTTTTTGCAAGTTCAATTAATGAATACAAATGCTCTGTGTCAGAATGAACTCCTCCTTCTGAAACTAGTCCAAATAAATGTAATGCAGAATTATTTTTTTTAACGTGTTCAATAGCAGATAAAAAAGCTTTGTTTTTAAAAAATTCTCCAGATGTAATATCTAAAGAAATTCTTGTTGTTTCTTGTTGTAATTTTCTTCCGCTTCCAATGTTTAAGTGTCCTACTTCACTAGTTCCCATTTGTCCATCAGGAAGTCCAACAAAATGATGTGATGCTTCAATTGTCGTGTGCGGATATTTTTCAAATAATGAATTGTAGAAAGGCATCTTTGCAAGTTTTGGTCCATTAAATTGCGTTGATACTCGAACTCCAAAACCGTCAAGTATAATTAGAATAAATGTGTTTTTTTTAATATCTTTCTTGATATCTTTTGAACTTGTTTTATTTGCTTCTTTTACGTTTGAGTTTTCAGTCATTATTTCCTCTTTGTAATATCTACTATTGAAAGTGGATAGTTTATTTATAAAATATTTGGTTTGTCTATCTATGAAGTTTTTTACCAGCCTTAACATGTGATGTTAATAATTGTACGAATTAGAAGTTCCAATTGGAATTGGATAATTAATCTGCATACGAGTATGCGTGCTGGTAAAAACTTCTAAAAAGAACAGGTTTAGAACTTAACAATTTCGGCCTTCTCAATCAATCCAGAAAGCAAAGAAGTCAAATCAAGTTTACTTTCGTCATACTCTAGTTCATCAGTCTTTGCTCTTGTAGTTGGTTTTTCTGGTTGAAATACAGTACAGCAATCAGCAAACGGTTGTATAGAAGTTTTATATGTTCCTATCTTTTCTGCAACTGTAATTATTTCTTGTTTATCAAAAGTCAAAAGTGGTCTTAGTATCATTAATTTTGACGCGTCATCAATTTTACTCATATTAATTAATGTTTGCGATGCAACTTGTCCTAAACTTTCTCCGGTAACAATTGCTTCTGCACCAATTTTTGTAGCAAGTTCATTTGCAATTCTTACCATGATTCTTCTATAAAGTATTGTTCTATTTTTTTCAGAGCATTTTGCTTTTATTTCTTTTTGGACTTCTGTAAATGGTACGATATACAAAGTTGTACTCTTTTGATATTTTGATATTATTCTTACGAGCTCTTTTACTTTTTCTGTAGCTTGCTTTGATGTAAAAGGAAATGATTCAAATGTTAAATAAGTATTGTAACACCCTCTTTTGTTTGACATATATGACGAAACAGGAGAATCAATTCCACCAGATATCATTACAACAACGTGTCCGGTGCATCCGACAGGCAATCCTTGTCCAGAAAAAAGTTTTTCTGAATATACAAAAATACTTTGATCACAAACATCTACATATATAGTACATTTCGGTGACTGCATTTTTGCTTTTACTTTAGTTTCGTTGATTACATATTCACCAACTAAATTATTTATTTGCATAGAAGAAAATTCGAATTTTTTATATTGACGTTTTGTTTCCACTTTAAAATTTTCTGGTTTTAATTCGTTTATGATTTTGATTGCTGCAATTTTTACTTCTTCAATATCGTGTTTTACCATAAATGCGGGGCACACTAAACTTAGTCCAAATACTTCTTGCATTGCACATTTTACTTTTTCAAAATCTGTAATTTCTGTTAGAATAAATCCGCCGTATATTTTTTTTACTTTTGTTTCTTTGTCAGTTATACGAAGTGTGTGTCTTATATTTTCTAAAAGTGTCCGCTCAAAAGTATCTCTATTCTCTCCTTTTAGCGTAAGTTCTCCTGGTCTAAGTAGTATGCAGTTATACATGATAGTGTTAAATATTAAGCAGCGGTTTAAAAACGTTACTTGTTTAAAAGCACTTTAAGTTCGTTACTGGCACGCAAAACAGTATAGAAAACTTAGAGTTTTCTATTAGAAGTTCTTTTGAACTTCTTTATTCAGCAATTAAATTAGTTCTTTAGAATAAGTAATCGTATTAGTACAATTATTTACTCAATATATACAAGGCCGGTAACGAACTTTCAATACATTTTTTCAGTTAAATTTTTAAATTCATGATTATCTTTTACACAATATGGAAAAAACATTTTATTTAGAGACGGATATGGTTTTTGAAAGCGGTTTCTTAAATTTTATGTTAGATATGTTTCACTTAGACGAATACGTTTATTGCAGATACATTGATGGAGACCATCATCCAGGTCAATACTTTGATGAAGAATTAATGTTAGAAGTTGATGATTTTGAATTTGATGGCTCTCGTTGGAAGGTTAAACAAATTGATACTTCTCCTAACGTTATGGTTGTTTATGATACTATAAAAAAAGAAGAAAAATTCACAGGTGCGAACTTAGGTGCAGACGTAAGTGGTGTTGGACTAGTTGTAACAAAATATTTTGTTTTTGAAGAATCTATTAGAGACGGTCCTATGGATTTTAGATATAATTTAATTCTTTTAGACAATTGTGATGTTGAGAAAATAAAAGCAAAATTAAAAGAGTTAAAAATTGCTTTTACAGAACTTCCAAAATATGAACCTAATTCTGAATGGTCTGGATTTGAACAAATATTAAAATTCGATTTAGTTTAGTTTCTTATTTTTTTTGTATTTTGTTCTATTTTAAAAGTCTTCACCAGCACGCAGACTCCTCGCAGAGGTAGCCAAGCAACGCAGCTATGTATGCAGTATTATTAATCCAGTTCCAATAGGAGTTTCTATTTAGTACTATTATTAGCACTACATGTGAAGGCTGGTAAGAAGACTTAAGACGATGTCTTAATATTCGTTACATATATAAATTAACAATTGGTTTACTTTAATATGTCATATCAATCAGAAGTAAGAACGAGAATAATAAGGCTTTTAGCAAAGCATGATAATTTGAAAGCTAAGCAAATGTATAGAATGCTAAATTTACCAGTAACGTATCAAGCTGTTTTTAAAATGATAAAAACGATGGTTGATGAAAAGACACTTGACCAAAACAAATTATCATATTCATTAAATGACGATTTCGTAAAAGATACAGTTTCGTTTGTGGAAGAATTAAAAGTAAATGAAAAAGAAAAATATTCTTCTGTATTATCAAAAGTAAGTGATGGAAAAGAAAAAGTTGTATTAAATTTCAAAAGACAAATTGATTTGTTAGAATTTTTACTGGGGTTTGTAGAATATCAAACTAGTGCAGCACCAAATGATTATTGCTTGTTTCATGTAAATTGTTTGTTTGGAATATTTTCATTTTCTCCAAAATTAACTGAGAAACTTCAAAACATTCTTTCAAAATCAAGAGTGTATATTATAGTAAAGCAAGATACAAGATGGAATGATGCGATAATACAACTTTGGAAAAGACTTACAGTAAACATAAAATCAGGAGTAAATTTTGGTGGAAAAGATGTTTTAGTGTATAAGAATATTGTTTGTAAAGTAATTTACGATGAAACTAACGCACAAGAATTGTGCGAAGTAGCAAGAAAAGTTCAGCAACTTTCAAATATTAATATAATGGAAATGATTTACAATTTGTATGAGAATAATATTAATATCTCATTGGAAATTTCAAGCGACCCTAAATTTGCAAGCACATTAAAGGATAGGTTTATGGGAGAGTTTTAGTTCTGATAAAATTATCAACTTTAAGTTCTTTACTGGCACACAGATTTGTATAGATAATGATATTTCTAACCTAAAATAATTGTTTTTATAAAAGGATTTTTTATATTACAATAATTAATTTTATAATGTCCAAGTATTAGAAGATTAAAATGGAAAATATTGTTTAACTATTATTTTAATTTCGTTATAAAATTCTTCTCCGTCTCCTGTAGGTCCACCTAGAAAACTACTATTAGTTGCAGCATATAAACATCTTTGATCTAAAAGCAAATTGTATATTTTTTCAGAAATGTTGTGTCCGTTTAAACTAAAAATATTTTGAGTAGTTATTCCTTTATTTGTTTTAGATGTGCTGATAATTCTTTCTAATACCCTCTTAATTTCCATAGTGTATAAAATAAAAAATCCTTTTATATAGTTTTCGCTCTACTATGAAATACTTCTATTTTTGCATCATTACAATAAGTCTTTATAATATTTCTTAAACTTTTCCAAGAAGAAATCAACTTCTTTTTTCGTATTGTATTTAGAAAGCGAGATTCTCATACTGCATCTTGCATCTTTATCAGATAATCCTAAAGCAGTTAAAACGTGAGATGGTTTTTTGTTTGACGCAGAACATGCAGAACCGACAGAAACGAATATGTTGTCTTGCTCTAGATGATGTAACATTACTTCTCCTTCAACGTTCTTCATTAATACATTTAGTATGTTGCAAGCACTCGTTTTGTCATCGACAAAACCATTTATAGAAATTCCATTTATTTTAATTAATTCAGACATCAAATATTTCTTCAATTTCAGAATATTATCATTTTCAAAATTTTGTTTTATTGCAGTTCCAAATCCGACAATACCTATCACATTTTGTGTTCCGCTTCTAAGATTTTGCTGTTGATGTCCGCCAAAGAATATTGGTTTTAACTCAATATTTTTTTTAATAATAAGTGCGCCAATTCCTTTTGGTCCGTGAATTTTATGTGCAGAAATTGTTATTAAATCCATATTTTGGAATATTTTAGAATCTATTTTCATAAAAGATTGTACTGCATCCGTATGAAATATTATTTTAGAATTCTTCAATTTCACAATTTTGCACAATTTTTCAATATCTTGAATCGTCCCAATTTCGTTATTTACGTGCATTATAGTTACTAAGAACGTATCTTTTGTAATTGCTTTATCTAATTCATTTTCATCGACAAATCCGTTTTTATCAACATCTAAATATGTAACAGAGTATCCTTTGCTTTCAAGCTCTTTTATTGGCTCCAAAACAGATGGATGCTCTATTTTCGTAGTGATTATGTGTTTTCCTAAGTGTTTCAAACCGAAAATTACTTGATTGTTGCTTTCAGTTCCGCAACTTGTAAAAATTATCTTTTTATCTTCTCCAAAAATCTTTTTAAAATCAGAAACGATTGACTCAATACTTTTTTGTACAAAAAGTCCAAGCGAATGAAGCGATGATGGATTTCCGTATTCAGTAAAACAATATTTTTCAATCTCCTTTACAACTTCGTCATCAACTTTCGTGGTTGCAGCATTGTCAAGATATATTATCTCCCTATTCATGTGTTTAATAGTCCTATATTCGTTTAAAAACGTTGTTGTGGCGTTTCAAGAAGTCTCAACCAGCAAACAGACTCGTATGCATTTGTTTTATCCAGTTCCAATCGGAACGTCTAATTTACACAATTATTAGCACTATATGTAAAGGCTGGTGGAGACTTTTTACTTTTTATTAGTATTGGAAGATATAACACACTCTAAAAAGCTTTAAAAATCAGTACTACTTAAGTCCTTACATGATCAAGCAGTTCATAAGAATTACTTTAATAAAAGAAGTAAAGCCGGGTATAGATAACATAAATTCTGATTTGCAGTGGTTTTGTAATACACTAGGTATGTTTAACCTTCGTGACAAGGAAAAAAGTTGTTATAGATTGTTTGTAGAACTTCTAAAAGCTGCAAGACTTGAAAAAGAAATGTCGAGTGACGATTTGGCAGACAGACTAAATCTTACAAGAGCGACAGTAATTCATCATTTAAATTCTTTAATTGCGTCAGGGCTTGTAATTGCAAAAGAGGACAGATATTATTTAAGAGTAAATAATCTAAAAGAGCTTGTAGATTTCGTAGAAAAAGATGTGATCTCTGTTTTTAAGGATTTAAAAGATGTTGCAGAGAATATTGATGATAAATTAGAGTTGGACTAGACTTTTTTCTTGACAAATTGTTAATAGAAATTTATCAATTTTTTATAATGATTTTTTATTGTTTATACAGCGTAAAAGTAAAACCAATTTTATTTACAACTTCTGCATCCACTAATTTTGCAACTTCGTATGGGAATTGTTTTTTATCAATATTGTGTTCGTCAATTGCCCCGCCAAGAATTTTCACTTTGATAAGTTTTTTCGCTTTTAATTGTTTTTTAATTTCTTCAATTATAAGAGGATCCATTCCTTTCTTCCCAATCCACACTGTTGGTTTTGTTACATGCGACATTGCAACTAAATTTTCTTCTGTCATAACATATAGAAATAAACTTTCCTTTTTAAATCTTTAGATGAGTTGAATTTCCTACTTTTACTTATGTCCTGCCAGCACGCAAAACAGTATTCAGTGTCTATATTACCTCTTTAGAACGAACAAATTTGATTGGTACTATTATTAGCAATGTAAGCAAGGCTGGCAAGGACATTAAAGTCCTAACGACATCTTTTTAAACATTCATTTGACATAAGAATATAGGGGTATCAATGAATATAGGTCAATTTAAACTAAAAAATAGGATTTCTTTAGCACCCATGGCAGAAGTTACAGATATTGCGTTTAGAGAACTTTGCATAAAAGAAGGCTGCGGTTTTACAATAACAGAAATGGTGAATGCGCACGCAATAATTCATGCAGACGAAAACACGTTACGAATGACTAAGACTTCTAAATTAGAATCTCCTAGATGTATTCAAATTTTCGGTGGCGATCATGATGCAGTAATTCAAGCCGCAAAAATAGTTGAAAAAGATTGTGATATTCTAAATTTCAATATGGGTTGCCCCGTAGATAAAGTCACATCAATAAATGCGGGAAGCGCACTTCTAAAAGATTTAGTATCAACAAAAAAACTTTTAACAGACTTAAAGAGCGAGATAAAAATTCCGCTCACAATTAAAACAAGAATAGGTTACGATGACGAGATTAATATTCCACAAGTTGCAAAAATGTGTGAAGAAGTTGGTATTGATTGTTTAATGATTCATGGCAGAACAAAAGCACAAGGATATTTTGGAAATGCTGATTGGAAAAGTATAGAAACTGCAAAACAAAATTATTCAGGGCCAGTTATTGGAAACGGAGATGTAATTGATGAAGTTTCTGCAAAAAACATGTTATCTTTTTGTGATGGTGCAATGATTGGTAGAGCAGCAATAGGAAATCCATTTATTTTTTCAAGAGTAACTCACTTTTTAGAAACTGGGAATTTTTTACCAAAAGAATCTGTTCACGACAGAATTTCTATGTACTACAAATATGTAAAATTGGCAGAGAAATATAGAATTGGAACTTTAGTAAGACTACGTCAGCAAGCAGTCTGGTTTTGCAAAGGTTTTGTCGGCTCAAAAGATATGCGAATGAAAATTTCTTCTGCAAAGACTTATGACGATATTAAAAAAGCGATGGATGATTTCTTATCAGAGAATACTTAGGTCAAAACTAAACTATATGTTTTTTACCGGCAAGCAAAACAGTATGCAGTAATATCATTGGTTTTTTAGAAGTAAGTAAATTATTTTGGTACTATTATTGGCAATGTAAGCAAGGCCGGTAAAAACATCGTACTAGAATTATTCTTTTTTCTTTTTCATTTCTTGAACGGTCTTAACAAAACATTCTATTTGTTTTTCAGACAATCCTTCGTATTTTATATAATTTATTTTTATAGAACGTAAAAACATATTTTGCATGTAGAATTCTTCAGGAATATCAAACATTGCTTTCATTGCAGGGTCTTTAATTTCAGTAGAAAGTTGTGCTTTTTGACAATCGTAGCATATAGGATATTGACTTCGTCCGGAAATTAAAACCATGTTTTTCTTACATTGGTTACATCTTTGCTTGTATGATACTTTTACCATGTATTAGAAGACGAGTTGTTAGTTTATAAAATTTCCTACGTAGTTTTCTGACTATCTGATGCATATTTTTCGTGTATGGGATTAATGAGTTCAAAAGTTTCAAATATCCTTTTTGTATATTCTGTATTGATATATATGACTTGGCCTTTATTTTTTAAATTAATATTCATTTCAAATTCAGAAAATAAGTCTTTTATTGTGGTATTGTAACTATCTCCTTTTTTTCTTAATTCCAGATATTTTTTTGATGCATTGTAAGTAGCATGACCTATAATTCCTTCTAAAAAATTCTTTTTTGCGGCAAGAGTTATTATTGACTTTGGTAATTTTCTTTGATTTTTGTCTATTTCAATTCCTATGTCGTAAGAAATCCAAGTTGTAATTGCTTTTGAATTTATTTCAACCATGGGTAATGAATAGGTGTGAAAATTTCCTGATTTTCCAACAATGTTTTTAAAATTTTTAATAGGTATTTTGCCTTCGTCATCAAGAATATTGTAATTAAATAATTTTAAAACTATTTTTGAAAGATATTTTTCAAAAATAGATAAATCATTATTGTTTCCAACAAGTCTTATTTTTCTTGGGATTTTCTCGCCTGATAACATTTTTACTGTTTTTATTTCTGCATCTGCAAAAAGATATCCGAGCAATCTTAATTCATCACCATTTACATGAATTGGAAGAGTTATGTCATGAAGCCAGTCAAAATCACTTGGTACAAATTTACTCCATATCTTTCTTGCTGCAAAAAGATTTCCGCGATAGTTGTCTGTATCTCTTCTTAGAAGCGCCATGTAATTTGCATCTAAATTCTCATTATTTTTGTACATTAGTGCTTCTTGTTTGTATTGACGTTTTAGAATTTTGTCTATGTCTGCACCTTTGTTTAAATTAAAAATTAAGTTTTCTAAATCTTTTTTTGTAAATTGAGTGTGTTTGTATTGCTTGAAAAGTTTTGCACCTTCTAATATTTTTTCATTATTATCAAAAATTCTTCTTATCCAAGATAAATATGATTCTTTAATTTGCAAACGTTTGGTAACAATAGTATTCATTATAGAAACATATTAGAAGATATAATATATAAAAGTTACTATTATTTAGTAGTTCTTAAATAAATTATAATCTGCTCTGTACAAAGTCTTTTTACCGGCCTTGCTTGTGTTGCTAATAATTGTACTAATTTAATTACATATTCTAAAGAGCTCTTTAATTACTGCATACTGTTTTGCTTGCCGGTAGAGACATTTTGGACAGAGCTGATATAATCCAAGAATTTATATACAATTGATTATTGATATTTTTTATGAAGAAAATAAAAACTATGATAATAGTTTTGCTTTTACTAATGTTTGTATGTGGTTCTTTTATTGCAGTTATTGCACTTTTGGAAAATATGAAAAATAATCCTTTTGCAAAGAAAACAAGTGATTATTCTATTAAATCCATTCAAGATTATAATATAAATTTATGTGCTGGCGTTAGTTCTGTTCATGAAGGATACGATGGTATTGGAATTAAATTGCAACCTTATGATTCAGAGTCAAACGAATTGATAAACGCAGAAAATTTTGATGGGTTTGTTAATTTTCCAAAGCAAGGTGCAGGTTCTAGTGTTTCTTCAAAAGATTTTACTTGTTATATTAGCGATCCAACTTTTTATTTTTCCGTAAATATTAATGCAAAAGATTACATTTCTGTAAAAGATTTGGCGATAAATCCTGTCGCGGTTGGAAAAATGTATTTGATTAAAGTGCCTATGCATAAAAAACCTGCATGTTATTATGATAAAGAAAATTTACAAACTTTTTCTGAATATATAAATAACAATTTTGGATTAGATAGTACCAAATACTCACTTACGTGTATGGATTCTAGCATAAGCAGAGGCGGATTTGTAAAATCAAGTGGAAAATATAATGATGGTGGAAGTTTTGAAGTATTTTATCGTTGGGGTTCCTGCAGTTCAGGTGGTGCAGATTGTGGTCATAGCAGTTGTTTTGCAGTAGAAGGTAATGATAATTTGTTTCAAACTGTAAAGACAAAATTATGCAATGATTTGTATTCTTATAATCATGTTTATCCAGTACGTTGCACAGAAGGTGTTGATTATGATAACACTGAAGAAATAAGAAAAAAATGTATGGCTGGTGAATATGACTATGTTAGTGGAAATAAACAAGTTATTTCTATAATTCAAGATGGGAATGCATGTTCTGCTTCAGTTAAAAAAGGTAATTTAGATTGTTTAGGTATTAACTAGAATTCTTTGCTAAATTTATTATAAGAAATGTTTTTACCAGCAAGCAGATTTGTATGCAGATTTATGATGTGGTTCCAATCGGCACTTCTTATTAACACAATTATTAGCACCATATGTAAAGGCTGGTTGAAACATTTCTAATAGTGTCGTTTAGAATTTATAATTATCTAATATGTACTTCAACAACATCCTTATCAACTAAAACATGCGGTAAAGACAATTTCTGTCCTGGAAATTTAGCAGATTTTCCCCATACACGAGCGTATTTGAATTTTGCAATAAAATCTTTGTGTACTTTTCTACAGAACTCTTCAATAGTCGAGCCACCAAACATAATTAATGGTTCACCTAAATCTGCAACTTTTCCTTGTTCTTTAGTGTATACTCTCATGAAATTTAACTTTTTGTAAACAACTTTTTTTAATTCTTCAAGATTCCATTTTGTAAATGTGGAAATAAATATGTCAACAGGATATTTTTTCTTTAGATTTTCCATTTCTTGTTCTGTAAGTAAATCAGATTTATTTACAATTACAACACCTGAAATATATTTTTTGTTTGATTCAATTACATCAATAAGTTGATCTGCAGTGATATCTTCACGAACAACTATTTGACAATTGTTTAATCTGAATTCTCGCAAAATTTCTTCAATTGTTTTCTGATCAAGTTTTGTTAATTTTACTGTGGTTGCAAAATCAATTCCGCCTTTAGCCATTTTTTTAATTTTAACATCTGGTTTTCTTTCATTAATTCTTATTTTTGCATCTTTTACTTCTTGCATTATACTATTGTAGCATTCAGGATGTCTTGCATCTAAAACTATTAATGCAAGTTCTGCTGAGTGCATTGCAGACAAAACTTCTCTACCACGACCTCTACCTGATGCTGCGCCGGAAACAATACCTGGTACATCTAAAATTTGAATTGATGCGTCCATGAATTTTAAAACTCCGGGAACAACAGAAAGAGTTGTGAATGCGTATGCAGCAACTTCAGAATGTGCATCAGTTAATGCGTTTAAGATTGAAGATTTTCCTACAGATGGATAACCAAGTAAAATTACAGTTGCGTCACCAGATTTTGAAACTACAAATCCAGTTCCTGCGCCACCACTTGCTGCTGCTCTTGATTCTTCTTTATCTTTTAATTTTGCGATTTTTGCTTTTACAAGTCCAAGTGCAAGCTGAGTACTTTTATTGTATTTTGTTTCAGATATTTGTTTTTCAAGCTCTTTTATCTGTGAATTATAATCTACCATAATAGTAAATACAAAATAGTGATTTATAAATGTGGTTATTATATTATTGAGGGTGTGTCAAAGTCTTCATATCAGCACGCAGAACAGTATAGAAAACATCAGTTTTCTATTAGAAGTTCCTTAGAACTTCTTTATGCAGTATATTAGTCCAGTTTCTACAGTACTTCTAATTTACACAATTATTAGTACTATATGTGAAGGCTGGTGAGAAGACTTTGAAAAGAACTTATGGTGATGTAATGTCAAACGTTTTTCTAATCGTCATTTGGTAATCCGTAATGTCGAACTTTAGGAATTTGAGATGCTTTTTCAATAATTTCTTTTGGATTTTTTATTATTTCTTTAAGTCTATATTGTGTTGCAGGTATAAGTTTGTCAACAAATTCTGAAATAAATTCTTCTAATTTTAATTCTCTTTTTGTTAGTTCGTTAGCAGAAGAAGCTACAAGTATACCTGAATATGTTGGTGCAATATTTTGCAGTGTTTTAGGATATTCTTCATTTTCGTTTCCCTTATCATTACAAGAACCAACATAAACGAAAAAAGGATTTCCTTTGTCTTTTGAATAATCGTATATTAATCTATTTTCTGTTATTGTTTTTAATCCGTTTATTAGATATGCACAAGTTCTAATAACTACCATTTCTTTTAGTGGGGTAAACATATGTTCGATTCCTTTAATTGTTATTCTTTTTTGCTTATCAAAATATTTTGAAGGTATATCTGCTAATCTCATTGTTTGTTTATCGCATCTTTCAGAATCATAATCGACACAGCATTCAATACGTATTTTATCAGAAATTTTTTCATCAAATAAGTCAAAACGATTTCTAACTCCCAAACTTACAGTTTCATCATCTAAGTTTCCAATCAGTGTTGGGCCGTTGTTTGTTTTCCCCAAAACAGATTCTAATTTCTCCAATGTTGGTAATTCTAAAAAAAATCCACTATTTGCAAGACCTGATACTTTTGCTGCTGATGTTATATGATTGCTACGAATTTTGACTACCATTGTGTTTTTTGAGAATTAATATTTATTTTTTAAATCTTTCGCTATTCTTAAGTGATGTCAAAATTTACTTTGTTTTAAAAGTCTTCATACCAGCAAGCAGATTTGTATGCAGATTAATAATCCAGTTTCTACCAGTACTTCTAATTTACACAATTATTAGTACTATATGTGAAGGCTGGTAAGAAGACTTTGATTGTGTTTTGGAGATATTTATGACAGTGAAATTTATAAACAAGATAATCTTAGAAAACATGTGAATAAAGGGGGTAAAATATGAAAAAAATACTAACAATAATTCTTTTGGTGCTAGTCAGTGCATTATTATTTGGTTGTGCGGTAACAAAAGTCGCAGACATAAAAAAAGAAGATATGATTGGAAAAACAGTTTCGATTCATGGAACGGTTAAGTCAACATTCAAACTAGGGTCATTGTCCGGTTATACAATGACTATGGAGGATGGAGAATTATTAGTGTCCTCAAAATCTTTGCCTGCTGAAGGAAAAGAAATGTCTGTCAAAGGTGTTGTAATGAAAGATAGTATAATTCAATATTACATTAAAGCAAACGAATAAGGTGTGTATCAAACGTCATACCAGCACGCAGAACCTCGCAGAGGTAGCCAAGCAACGCGGCTATAGTAGCAGATTACAAGTCCGGTTCCAATAGGAACTTCTATTTAATACAATTATTAGTACTACATGTCAAGGCTGGTATGAAAAATTGAAACACACAAAATAAATAATAACGTTGATAGCATGATAAAGCAAGATAAATTACGATTCGGAACTGCAGGAATTCCTATTTCTACACAAAACAGAACAACTTTAAACGGAATTGCAGAAGTCAGAAATCTAAATTTAGATAATATGGAATTAGAATTTGTTCAATCAGTAAATATCTCAGAAGCAAAAGCACCAGACGTAAAATCAGCATCAACAAAGAATGATGTGATGCTAACTTGTCATGGACAATATTTTATTAATTTAAATTCTAAAGAACAGGAAAAAATGGATGCATCTATTCAAAGGATATACAAAGCAGCAAAAATAGCA
Organism: Candidatus Woesearchaeota archaeon; assembly: GCA_041661165.1. Taxonomy (GTDB): domain Archaea; phylum Nanobdellota; class Nanobdellia; order Woesearchaeales; family JBAZVA01; genus JBAZVA01. The sequence goes on from JBAZVA010000001.1 coordinate 21,696, forward strand.
TCATTGTGTGGTGCGTATTCGTTGACGTTTCACGCTGCATTTTATCAAGAAACAAATCCGTTGAAAGTAACTGAGAATGTAATCACAAATTTTAAAAAAATCATTTTGAAGTTAAAAGATGATGGTTTTGATAATATTTGGATTAGACCAGAAACGACAGGAAAGGCAAGTCAATGGGGGACATTAAAAGAAATTTTAGAAGTCTCATCCAATTTTGACTGCGTTCTTCCATGCATTGATTTCTCACATATTCATGCAAGAAGTGGTGGAAAAGAAAATTCGTACGATGAATTCGCTAAGTCTCTTTCAATGGTTGAAGATAAGTTTGGAAGATTAGGTCTTGACAATATGCACATTCATGTAGCAGGAATTGCGTATTCTGATAAAGGGGAGAAAAATCATTTAAATTTATCTGATAGTGATTTGAATTACAAAGAGCTAATTAGAACGTTTCATGATTTTAAGATTAAGGGTTGCGTGATTTCTGAATCTCCTAATATTGAAGGAGATGCTTTATTACTTCAGAAAACATTTGAGACGATAAAATAATTTTTATATAAAATATAATAACAAAAATATGACCTATAAAATAAATTAAGCAGCCATTCTTATTTGTTTTCTTCCATAGGATTCATTATGTTTTTTTAGAATACTTTTATTTATACTAAAAAGTATGTTAAGAAGATTTTTATTTTTTTGTTCTTCTATTTTATTTTTCTTTTTAGGATCTTGAGAATGTCTTAATTTATCTGTGATGTCCATTCTTTTAATTTTACTTGGTTTAGAACTTATTTTTAATCTTGGCATTTTCGGAGTATCTTCATCATCAGAATTTTCTTCTGTTCCTTGTGAATATGCTAACGCGTGAGGTTGTTTTGCATACATATCTTCTAAATGCGAAGTATACGGAACAATTTGTGTATCTCCATTATCGTCAACAACAATTTTATAAAAATTGCAAGCGTTATCCATCATTATTTGAAAATCTTCCATTAATGTGTCGCTATCCATTCCACCATATTCATCATCAAATCTATCTTCAAGATCTTGTAAATAATTTTTTATTTCTGGTTCACTATGACCTGAAAATTCATTTTCTTCAAGATCGAATATTGGTTCAAAATTATTAGAATTATTTTCATATAATGATGTAAAAAATATTTTATTAAATGCTTTTTCTATTGATGTATCATACTTCACAGTAGGAAAATCATCATCACCAGAATCTTCTTCCCCACTCTCTTTAGTATTTGTGTTCTCAAAATATAATGTGTTCAAATTTTTCGTAATCCTCGCGTAACGTATTCGTTACACATAATCAGCCGTTTCTTATTTTTCTTTATTTTTTATTTTCTTCTGGGCCAATTGCAGTTAAATGTAGTATTACTTATAAATAGTTAATATATAAATCTTTCGATTCCTTTATAAGTACTTTATAAGAAAATTCATTTTTTCGAGATTTATGACTACTTATTGGTGGTATTAAAGAGAAAACTTAAATCTTGATTATAGTTTTCATAAATTTAATAAATAGTTTACAGGTTGTGTTTAAAATGAATATAATAAATTGCGAAGAAAATCCGGAAAATTTTACATTGAATCAAGTAGGTGGAAAAGGACTTAATTTGCTTAAGCTATACAATGCATCAAAAAAATCTGACTTATACACAGTTCCAGAATTTTTCATAATCCCCTCATACTCACTAAATCTTGTTTCGTCCGAAAGTGTTACGTTTGAAGAAGATGAGAAAGTTATACAAAAATTTAATGAGATAAAAAAACCAGTTATAGTTCGTTCTTCATATTCATTAGAAGATGGAGTTAATGCAACTTTTGCAGGTATGTTCTTGAGTGTTCCAAACATATCAAATGTTGACAAATTTAGAAAAGCAGTGTGTGATATTAATTTCTCAACAGCGTATGAAAGAGTCCATGACTATGCAGAAAAAATGGGTCTGTCTATGAATGATGAAATGGCATTTATTGTACAACAGCAGATTGTTGAACCCTGGTTAAAGGGAATAATTCAATTGGGTAATAATGATGCAACAATTGAAGCTGTACATTTCAGCGGTAGAGAGATGAACGCTCAAGATTTGCATGACAATTCTCAAGGGTACATTGTTAATAAACTTTACAGAGCTGCTTCTAAAGCTAGAGATGATTTGAAATTAGATGGAATTGTACAAGTTGAATTTTGTGATGTGATTGGCGATGAAGACGGAAAAGTTGATTTTGTACAAATAAGAAGATTGCCAAAAATAATAAGTCACGCTGAACAAATTAATTTATCAGTTCCTAAAGGAGCAATATATATTGAAAGTGATGTGTGCAATGGAATTTCTGGAGAGGTTAGTTTACCTGCGTATGTTACAGCAAGTCAATCTGGATTTAAGACGATGTTGATACAAACAGGACAATCAGCTATTGTTTTGCCAGGTGGTAGATTTGATGAAAGAGCAGATGTGTTCAATGATGAAAGTAGATTGGTATGCAATCATGATTTTGAAGCATTCATAGATCTTTGTCAACAACAAAAATTTTGTAGATTGGACGAACTTTTACGATATTATAATGGAACTTGGGAAGCAGGTAACAAACTTTTTGATAGTTATTTATTAGTCTGTGATAAATTAGATGAGTCTATATCTGGAATGGCTGAGTTAACATCAAATAAAAAGGCAATAATTACTTGTCTTGAAGCAAAAACATCTTCACATGCGATGACTGTTGCAAGAGATTTAAAAATAATGGCGATGGGTTGTGGCGAAGAAATAATGAATATGACTTCTTTTTATAATCAAGTTGAAACAGGAGATATTGTTCATATGAAAAGCAATGGAAAAAAGGCTGTTGCATACATTGAAAAGAAACGTGAATTTGATCCTTATCGTTTGAATGATGATATATAAATAATTACATTTTTTAGAAATTAAATCTTCTTAATCATATAAGTATCATCTAATTTGTAACCAAGTTTTCTGTAATATCCTCTTACACCAACGCCAGAGATTACAATAATTTTTTGTTTTTTATTTTTCTTAGAAATGTTTTCAGCAACTTTCATTAATTCTTTTCCGATTCCTTTGTGCTGTGAAGAATCGTCATCACATTCTCCCATTGTTTGTGCACGGCCATAAACGTGTAGTTCACGAACAAAAGCTATCTTACTATCATCTGATGGAAATCTTAATCTGCAAAATCCAAACACCGAATTGTCATCACACGATGAAATAAAAAACTCTTTCCCGTTAGATGCATCATATTCAACAATCTCTATTTTTTGCTTTCCAGAAGATTCTGTTCTTGAACTTTCGTGTGACCTGATTTCAGAAGACAAAATTCCTTTTCTTTTCATTTCTAAATCAACCATTTGTCTAAGATTAGTTTTATCTACTCCTGCAACAATTTTGTCAGACGGAATATCTCTTTGAACTCTCATAATTTTACAATACGAAGGAACATATTTCATAAATTCGCTAATTAACAAAACCGCATCACTTGTGTTGATTGGCTTGAATTTACTTTTGTCATACAAATCTGCTAATTTCGTGCCAGGCAAAACCATACATGGATAAATCTTTAGCATATCAGGCCTGAAATTAGAATCAGAAAATAATTCTTTCATTCCTTCTAAATCTTTTTTTGCATCACAAAGTCCAGGCATATAATGAAAGTTTAGTTTGAATCCCAAATCTTTTAGTTCACGAATGGAATCTGTCGAAGTTTTTACATCATGCCCTCTTTCAACAAATTTCAAAACATCGTCATATACACTTTGTACACCTAATTCAATTCGTGTGCATCCTAACTTCAATAAGTCTAATCCGTTTATCTTCCGTCCGTAGTCTGGTCTTGTTTCAACAGTTAATCCAACGCATTTTACTTTTGATGTTTTGTCGTTGAAATTTATCTCTGTCGAAAGTACAGGATTAAATTTTTTCAATTTCAATCCGTTAATTATCTTCTTTTCATTCAACAAATTCGCAACTTGCTTTTTTGACAGTTTAGAAACGTCAATTCGTCTAAGAATATTCATTTTTTGTGTAATTCTCTTTTCTCTTTTTTTGTCTTTCAAATCACAAGGCAATTCAAAGAATTCTTTAAACAATTCAAAATCCACATTTTTACTTGTAAAAAATAATCGTGAGAAATCATTTAATGCTTTAAACACATAAGTAATTAATTCCGTTTGATACTTTTTTGGAAACGCACAGAACGTTCCTGACTGAATTATTACTTCTGTTTTCTCAACATCGTGTCCGAGTAACAAATATTGTTCTAATCTATTTATCACAATAAGATACGGATCATATTTTGCTCTTATAGAACGCATAGTTGATGGTTCAAACCCTGTATAACTTTGTGGAACATTTCCAAAATGTGATTTAACTCCACCAGGGCAAAATATGCATTTTCCGTGTGGACAAGGTAATGGTTTTGCCATTACTGCAATAGGTGCAACACCGGATAGCGTACGGGTAGGTTTTAACGTAATTACTTTTCTAAGCTTTCTATATTGCTCTTTTGTTGCATAACAAAGTAAGTCAATATTTGTCGGAAACTTTTTTGGTGTGTAAATTCTAGTAATTTTGCTTTTGATACTTTGTAAGTCTTGATGATTTCTAATTGTAGTTTTCTCTACTTCAGTTAGAATCAGTTTAGCAATTTCCTTATCAGAAAGTGTTTTCTCTTTGGATGACATATTATATTGATTATCTATTTCGTTTAAAAACGTTGCTTATAACCCAATAGGGATTGTAGTTCAAATGATCTTTTGGTTCAGTGTTTATCTGCAAAATGCAATTCATTTTTATTCTTCAAACTCTCTAGAAAACATCTCAAGGATTTCCAATTGTATATTTTCTGGATTGATTTTCAAGCAAGTCACAGTGTTTCATGGAGAGGCTCATCAATTCTGTCGTTACTTTATAGTCTCTCTTAAGCATTGCTCTAATTTCTTCTTTCTTAAAATCGTTTTCTAAAGCCATAATTAAATCTTCTTCTGACGTCCAAATACTGCTATTCCCTAAAAAATCAAACGGATCGGCATTTCTATATCCAATATGTTTTTCACAATTGCAATGAATAGTAGCCACTGTTTCGTTAAATTTAATTTTGTTTTCATATTCTCTCTTCATTAATGACAATACTTCTTTTTTGTTTTCATCAATTCCTGAAATAAATGCAGAATCTATTTTAGCAATTTCTTTCATAAATTCAGTTTTTGCTAATTGTTCGGTTCTAAAAATTTGCACCATACCTTCAAGATTGGGTTTAATATATGCCCCATACATTACGTTTTCTGGAAACGGTTCATCTTTAAATGTGTAGAGACTATCTTTCAATTTGTAAAGTCTGTTGCTTGCGGGGATACTTAATGCATCAGTTCTTACATAAAACTGTTCACTTCCATTATTCTTATTCGCTCTGATAATAATTTGATTTTTCGGATTATCATATGTTTCCAGAATAACCGGCTCATAACCTTTTAATTTAGATATTCCAGAACCAATAAAATGCTCATCGTCTCTAAAAGTAGAAATTTTTTGTTTTGTTCTGCCATCCTCTGTTTTTAATGTTTGAAGATTAGAACTGCATCCAACCAAAACCAAAAGTGCAGCCAATAACGGTTTTTTAAAATTCATGAATTCGCCCTTGTGTTTCTTAACTCAAATCAAAACATTGCTCTTTATAATCTTTTCTAATATTACTACTGTTTAATAGTATGTAAATCTAAAACTAATTCTTCAAATTATTTTGCTTTTTAGAAAATAATGGGCAATTATTATTTTTATAAAAAAACTTTTGAACTAAACCGTATTAATGTTACTTTTGTATTTTTCTAGTGGTATTTTGTATCCTATTCCTTGATGTAATCTTTCTTCATTATAAAACTTTAGGAACGTATCTAAAGTATCTTCACCGTCTTTAAATTCAAGTTTATACGTTCCAAACCAACGTTCAATTTTTCCATTGGTTTGAGGATGATGAATTCGTCCTAAAATATGTTGTATTTCATTATCATTACAAAATTTTGTAAATGAACCAATTTCGCCTCTTGTAGGCGTAAATTGTGTTCCTTGATCAGTCAAAATACGTTCTGGTTTTCCATGTTTTAAAATTGCTATTTTGAATGCCAAAATAGTGTTTTCTGCAGTCATATTTTCAAAATATTCTGCGTGAACAATAAATCTGCTATTATCATCTATAAATGCAATAAGATATTTTCCTGTGAATGGACATTCTGTCCAATCAGTGTGCCAAAGCATATTTGGCTTTGGCCATTCATATCTAACAAATTTAATTTGCGAAGGACGAGTTCTTTTATTCATTTTTAAACCATGTTTTCTGTATATTTTTTGGATTTGTCTTTCAGACACATCAAAACCTTCTGTTTTGAGTTTTCTCCACATTTTATTTACAGCACTATTTCTTAGTTTCCACGTTAGTAAAATTTTATTTTCAAACGTAACAATAATTTGTATTTGTTTTGCACCGGGTTTTTTATTTTCTAATGCAAAATTACCGTATTTTTTCTTTAATTTAATCCATCTATAAATAGTTTGCTTTGGAATTTTTCTAATTTGTGCAATGTGTTCTATTGGTGTAATACCTAAATTTACGTGTTTTAAGACTCGTTCTTTGAATTTTTTTGTGTATCCCATTGTATCCTCCGGATACAAAATATAACACAACTAGAATAAATTAGTCACCGTAACATAATTATGATTCAGAACAATACCCTCTCACCTTATACTATTTTCAAGTAGTTTCCTTTTAGTTACAAAAATTTGCATTTTTTACTGAATTTTATCCCTATATTGCTTAAACTTATCCATAATTTCTCGTCAGATATAAGAATGTGTAATTATTATATCAAATAAGTGTACTCACATCGTGAAAATATGGTTTCGTTAGTAGATATTTGGATAAAAGCGGCGGTAGAAAGAAGGATTCTAATAGTTGACTACTTTGACAAGGAAACAAAAACTGCGTTTTTTCAGGAAGAAATTGAACCACATTACATTGGATTTTCTCAAAATGGTGGTAAAAGGAGTCTTTTTGGTGCATTAAGAAATAAAGGATTAATTGTATTGGAAACTAACTCTATACTTCGTTATACTTTGTCTAATAATACTTTTACTCCTGTTGAACATGTGAAGATGAGACGAACAGAAATGATTTATGATAAAAAAGTCTTAAAATACAAGAAAATCGCATAATTTTCAAGGAACGTACTCTTCTTAGATTGTTAGTGTTGTTTTTCGTTGTTGAAAGAGTACGTTCTTTTATTCATACTTTTTTTGCTATTTTTTCACAAAGTGGGATAAATTAATGTATTTTTTTATCCTATATAATCCAAAGTTTAATAAGAACGCTTATTTTAAGTATATTAATAATGGGGACTATCTTAAGCTCAAAAACAACAAAAGAAGGAAAAGTTATCCATGAAGTCATGGTTGATTACGAGGAATCTTTGCAATTAAGGGGTAATATTCAAAATGTTCACATTTTTTCTGAAGATGTTGCTGATATAAAAACAAATTTATCAGGTAGGGGAAAAAACGAAGCGACAAAATATTTTTTAATTCCGAGAGAATTAAGAAAAGATGTTCAATTAAAAGATAAAGTTACTTGTCAAAAAATTCAGACCGATTCTAAAGTTGTTTTCATTTACGTAGTAGATAAATTGAGGTTTTAGTGTGAAAAGAGAGTCAACAGGAATACCAAAGGTTGATGAGATGTTAGAGGGTGGTTTTCCAGCTTCAAGCATAATTGGAATTTCAGGTCCTCCTGGTGTCGGTAAATCAATTTTTGCATTACACTTTTTACTTGAAGGTGCAAGAAATAATCAAAAGTGCGTATATGTTAATCTTGAAGAACCATTATCGAATATTAATAATTTGATTAATGAATTTAAGTTTGGCAAAGAATTTACTAAATTTGTAAAAAGCGGAAAAATTGTGATAAAATGTTATAATTATTCAGAATTCGAAAATATTTATTCCGATTTCTTTTTAAAAGTTAATGAAGAGAAAGTTCAAAGACTTGTAATTGATAGTTTTAATGTTTTTTTTACTTCTACTTTTTCTTCAAAAGAAATTCCGACAGAGATAAATATAAATAAAATGATAAATAAAGCAATCTCAATATTGAGAAAAGATGATTTAACTACGGTATTAATACTTGAAAAACATAAAGATAATTACAATGTTCCGTATCTGGTTGACGGTATGATTGAATTTGATTTTTTAGATCTAGGAATGATTGAAAGAAGACTATTTGTTTCTAAAATGCGTTGGACTAATCAATATAAGGAAAGTGTGCCTTTCGAGATAACTGAAAAAGGAATTGTTCTTAATGATGAAAAATGAGTACTATTGAAGATATTTCTAGTTTTGTATTTACTAGACTATTTTTTCCTAAAAAAATAATTATTGATACCCCTGGAATAATAATAAATAAGCTTATGCAAAAATATGGTACTTCTCAAAGTCAGCACAGGGCACTGTTTTTTTTTGAAGATATTATGTCAAATCTCCAAAAGAAAAGTATACAAAAATTGGGCGAAAGGGAAGCGTCTGAACTTTGGTATGAAGTCGGAAAAGATGTTGCATATCGTTATTTTTTCTTAAGTAATACGAAAAAATTACCTTCTTTTTTACAAAAGACGACAATTGAATACGCTTTAGGGGGATTTTCTGCAGCAGGACAAACTTTTGCTAAAAATGTTGTTTTTGATTCTTCTAAAAAAAGTTTGATCGCGAAGGGCGATAATAATATTGTTTGCAGGAAAACAAAACTTGGTGATTTTTCTTCTGGGCTTGTAAGTGGAGTTGTTTCTTTTTTTACTGGTGAAAATATTGAAGCAAAAAATATGTGTCGTTGTCCAAATTGCTTAATTGTTGCAAACGCAGAAATTCCAACAAGATACCTTCCAAATTTGGACAAAATAAAAGTAGATTTACAAAATTATAATTTGAATTTCCCCTATGTGTTGATTAATAAAAAAGAGGGACATTCTTTTAAGGATTTGATAAAGTTTAGAAAGATTATTGTAGATAAAAATTCAAAACTTTCCTATGGTAATCATGCTTTAATAATAGGAGAAGTAGGGTTATTTTATATTATTGCAGACAAATTCATAGAAAAAACATCAGTAAGAGAGTTCGAATTTGTTGTTATTTCCTCATCTGAAAAAATTGCAAAAGGTATTTTAAAAAAACACCATTCTGAGCAAGAAAAAATAAATGAAACATTTAAAGTACTTTCGGCGCTGGGGTTTGGTACTTTTAGTTACAAAAAAGAAAAAAAATTATTTAAAGTGACGAGTACGTGGACTCCTTACTGTAATAATAAATTTTATTTTCAATATCTCATATTATGTGGATTTATGAACACTATTTACAATACTAAATTTTGTGTTCAATCAATGCGTTTTGAAAAGAAAGAATCAAAGTTACACCTTTCATTTTTTCCACATTAATTGCTCTATTTCATAATCAGTTTTCAAGGCCTTCAATAGTATCTTTTTCAAAAGCATTGTCTTTAATTAACAAAGCTAAATCTGGCAACCATGAAAAACAATGAATCAAAAAAAACAAGAATGCCGGGAACGCAAAGTCTACGGATTTTCCTATGAGAAAACTTACAGTGATAAAGAGCATAATTGTTCTTGTTGTTCTAAGTCCCAGTTTCCACTCTTTCATGTCTATGCATATGAAGACAAAATAAGTTAAAACAAGGAATATTATGCCACAAAAAAAGTAGGAATTGTGCATATTAAATATAAAGCTCGATAAAACTATTAGAACAAAGGAAGAAATATAAAATATTTTAAGTAATCCTGATGTGTTGTCATATTTTGTACCTATTGTTTTATATCCTCTTAATTTGTCTTCTTCCCATCCTACCATATTCTTTATGTTTAAAATAAACCAATAAATTATATACATAAATCCGGATAACAATAGTGCAAAGCTAATGTCCAATCCTAATAATAACCCGGATGACAATATTGGAATTCCAAAATTTGTTGCACAAAGAACAGATATGTCTGCAAATAAATATTTTCTAGATACTGTGTTATATATATATCCCAAAACTATCCATGCAACAACTGTAAAAAAAATTATTTTATTATAAAACGATAATAATATTGAAAGCAAAACCATTCCAATAAATACAAGTTTTGCATATTTTGGAAGAATATAATCGTTATCTTGTATTGCATTGTGAATGCTAAATCCACTGTATAATAAAATACAACAAATTGCAAGAAATAATAAATTCAAATTTAAAGTATTGATAAAAGCAACAGGAATTAGCATAGTTGCCACAATATGTATCGTTCTTTCTACTCTAGTAGCTTTGACTAAATTCAACAGACTCATTCCATGTTCCCCCCTTTATCTTAAAATGATAAAAATCTTCTAGTATTTACATCTTTATCTTAATTTAGTAGTAATACTATCTAAAATGGGATAAATTTAATATAAAAATTATCCCGAAATGTAAATAAAACGTCATTTAGTCCGATTTTGAACAGAAACCAATATTAATAAGTAAATTTAGAACAAGTAATATAAGGGGAATAAATGGAAGCAAAATTTCTTGAAGAAAAAAAAGAACAAATAGAAAAATCACTTAACACTTTTCTACCAAAACAAATTGATAACAATTGGTTAATAAAAAATATAGAACAAAATAATTTTAATATTGAATTATTTCAAAAAATTCTTAATCCTATTTGGAATTTATTAGAACGAGGAGGAAAACGCATGCGACCCGCACTTATGCTTTTGTGTTACGAAGCATGTGGTGGAACAAAAAATATTGATGAATTTATTCCACTTGTAGAAATTATTCACAACGGAAGTCTGATGGTGGATGATGTTGAAGATTCCTCTGAGAAAAGAAGAGGTTTGCCATGCACACATCTGTTATACGGAGTTGATGTTGCAATTAATTGTGGAAATTTAATGTATTATCTTCCAACAAACATAATAAAAAATTCAAATATTTCAAAAGATAAAAAGTTAAAAATTTACGAACTTGTATCTGAAGAACTTAACAAGCTTCATTTTGGACAGGGTATGGATATTTTGTGGCACAAGGGAGAAGTAAAAAAAGTAAGTGAGAAAGAATATCTTTTAATGTGTGCATATAAAACAGGAACACTTGCAAGAATGTCTGCAAAACTTGGCGCGATTTTGGCAGATGCGGATGACCAAACAATTGATGCTCTTGGAAAATTTGCAGAATCAATTGGAATTGCATTTCAGATAAAAGACGATATTCTGAACATTTCAAATACTGAGTGGGGGAAAGCTTTCGGCGATGATATTACAGAAGGAAAAAGAACTCTTATGGTTATACGTGCTTTAGAAATTGGTGCAAAAAAAGACAATGATAGATTGATAGAAATTCTTTCATTAAAGACAAGAGACCAAAAGTTCATAACAGAGGCCGTTGACATATTAAAAAAATACGATACTATTTCATATTCCAAAAAGATAGCAGAAGAGATTGTTTTAACGTCATTAAACAAACTAGATAAATTATTAGAAGAGTCAAAGGAAAAAGAGGAGTTGAGACAATTTGCTCATTTTGTTATTGATAGAAAGATATGATTTCTTTCAATGAATTTTTATTTAAAATTTTAAAATTTAGTTATGTGTTCACAACTTTTTTAAACAAATTATTTAATTCTTGATTTTCATATATGAATTGTCTTGCTAATTTTTTTGACTTTTCTGACATTCTATCAAACATATATTTAATTTTGAAATAAGTCATATTTGATTCACTTTCGTGTTTTTCAAAATAATATTCTAAATTTGATTGAAAAAAAGAAAGACTATCGGCATCCATTAATATGTTAGTTTCTTCATCTCCTCCAACTTCATGATTTAAAACAAGATGTTTCACTTTTTTAATGAACTTTTCATCAAATTCATACTTAAATAGTAATTCTGATATTATTTTAGAACTTCTTTTTGAGTGTTCTTCTTTAATTTTGTCATAATCTTTTATTTTTTCAGCTTCAGTTTTGTTACTTTTTTCTCTTCTACCCCTTTCAATATCGTGAGAAAGTGCAGCAATTTGTAGTGCCTCATCAGCATATGGTTTTAATTTTAATAGCCATTCAAGTGTGGTTTTTGAATGTGAAATATCAGTTTTTGAAAATGAGTTAGCAATAATTTCTTCAATTTCTTTTTTTAGTAATTCTATTTTCTCCATGAATTTACTGATTTAATGGAATTTAATAATATTCTGTTTATGTATGTTAGACCTGCTTTTTTATAAAAAATTGACGTTATTTAATAAGTCTTCACCAGCTTTGCTTACATTGCTAATAATAGTGCCAATTTAATCATATATTCTAAAGAACAAACTTAATTACTGCATACTGTTACCTCGTAAGAGGTAGCCAAGTGCAACGCGGCTATGCGTGCTGGTAAAGACTTCAAAAACAGGGTAAAAATGTCTGCTCTGTAGAAAACATACACGGCCTTGCATATGTTGCAATAATAGTTACTAATTTTACTTGCTGTATCTAAAGAACAAATTTTAATTGCTTATTACTTATGCTTGCCGGTTGAACGTTTCTACAGAGCTAAAATGTCGTTAAATTTATAAACCACTACGCGCCCGTAATTACTACAATACTGGGGGTTTTGGGTAATAAACAAATACACACTCTAAGCCACTAAAAACTTATACTAATATTTAGAAAACGGTGATGAAATATGTCAAACAAGATGAAACAATCAATAATGCCAGATGAGGCTCAAAGAACAATGGGAAAAGATGCACAACGAAATAATATTCTAGCCGGGAAATTGGTTGCAGAAACAGTAAGAACAACTCTTGGTCCAAAAGGAATGGACAAAATGCTTGTTGATAGTTTAGGTGACGTTGTTGTAACAAATGATGGTGTAACAATTCTTAGAGAAATGCAAATTGAACATCCTGCTGCAAAAATGATTGTAGAAATTGCAAAAACACAGGAAGCAGAAGTAGGAGACGGAACAACTACTGCAGTAATAATTGCTGGTGAACTTCTAAAAAACGCAGAAGCACTTTTAGATTCAAATATTCATCCTTCTGTAATCACAAAAGGTTACAAAATTGCAACAGACAAAGCATTAGAAATTGTAAGAAGCTTTGCAACAAAAATTAATATTAATGATAGAATTGTTTTAAAAAATATTGTTGAAACAGCAATTACTGGTAAAGGTCCTGAAGATAAAAAAAATCAACTTGCTGAATTAATCGTAACAGCAGTAAAAGCAATTGAACAAAACGGAAAAGTTGACAAAGAAGATATCAAAATCCAAAAAGTAATTGGTGGCGGAGTAGACGATTCTTATCTTGTTGAAGGAATAGTTATTGACAAAGATAAAGTGCATGAATCAATGCCGACAGTTATTGCAAATCCAAAAATTGCACTGCTGAATTCTCCGCTTGAAATAAGAGAAACAGAAATAGATGCGAAAATATCCATTACTGATCCAATGCAAATGCAGGCATTTATTGACCAAGAAGATATGATGATAAAAAGAATTGTTGACAAGGTAAAAAAGAGCGGAGCAAATGTAGTTTTCTGTCAGAAAGGTGTTGATGACTTAGCAGCACACTATCTTGCAAATGAATGTATTTTAGTTTCAAGAAGAATTAAGAAAAGCGATATGGAAAGTTTATCAAGAGCAACAGGTGCAAAAATTATTAATTCACTTGATGATTTAAAACCAGATTGTTTAGGTTTCGCAGGAAAAGTTGAAGAAAGAAAAGTTGGCGAAGAAAAAATGATTTTTGTAGAAAAATGTAAAAATCCAAAAACTGTTACACTTGTATTAAAAGGCGGAACAGAACATATTGTTGATGAAGTTAAACGTGCTTGTGAAGATGCAATTGGTGATTTGAAAGCGTCCCTTGAAACAGGTTTTATTGTTGCAGGCGGAGGAAGTGCAGAATGTGAAATTTCAAGAAAACTAAGAGCATTTGCAGAATCCCTTGGCGGACGAGAGCAATTAGCAGTTAAAGCATACGCGGATGCACTTGAAGTGATTCCAAAAACGTTAGCGGAGAATGCAGGGTTTGATCCAATTGATATTTTAACGGAATTAAAAAGCGCTCACAATGCAGGAAAAATTCACGCAGGTGTCAATGCATATACAGGAAAAATTGTTGACATGATGCAAGAGGGAGTAATAGAACCTTTAAAGGTAAAAACTCAGGCAATTCAATCCGCTGGAGAAGTATCTGTTATGATTCTAAGAATCGATGACGTAATTTTGGCATCAGGACTTAGTAGAAATGCGCACGGACCAGGAATGCCTAGTCCCGATGATATGGGCGGAATGTAATTATTTTATTATTTTTTTGGTTTAATACTCATCAGCTTGCTATGAGAATATGATTTTTCAGACATTTTTATTTTATTTGCTGTCCTAATTTCTTTTGAAAAGTTTTAGAAAAAGGTAAGTAAAAAAATTTAGGTAATTTATTTTTATGTCTAGATGTAAATGTTAGAAATTGCAATCTATGTTCCCAGATATTGATCATACAACCAAAATCCCATAAAGGAGGGACTAAAATAGTTACATTTTTACTTACTCTTCTAAGTTCATCAAAAAATTTTTTAGGATTATCAATGTGTTCTAATGTATGAGAACAAATTGTGTTTTTAAATTGTTTATCTTTGAATGGCAATTTATATATATTTTTTACCAATACAAATTTCGAAACATCTCTTTTAACAATATCTGCATTGACTCCTTCACACGAAGTATTACCACAACAAATATTTAAATCGAATTTTTCAGATTCTAAATATCTCTTTTTCATAAACTTATAATCAAGCCAATTAAGGAAGAATCCTAAAATAACAATACCTGTCAAAACTAATATTACTTTTATAACCATATTAAACAATCAATCTGAACATATTAATAAGTCTTTCTACATATGGTGAGTAATAAGTATTCACACATATCGGTTTGATTTATTACTTATATGGAGTGTTGTTATCTTAAAATTGTTTTCTATTAATTAATTCAGAATATATTTCTTCCCACTCATTTATTATATATTTAATGTCGTGTTTTTTAATTGTTTCTAGAGTGTTTTTTCTTAGTAATTCATATGTTTTTTTATTTCTGAGTAATTTTAATACAGAATTTGAAAATTCTTTTTTGTCTTTGTCTTTTACCAGAAATCCATTTACGCCGTTTTCAATAAGTTCAACTGTGGCCTTTTCTGCAACGCACACACATACTATTCCGTTTGCTTGTGCCTCAAGCATTGTTATTCCTTGAGTTTCAGTTTTTGAAGCAGTAACAAATATATCGCATGCGCCAAAAATTCCTGATTTTACCAAATCACTATGATCTATTTTTCCAAGAAGAATAACGTTATTTGTTATATTTAATTTTTTAATTTTTTCTTTTACCTCTTTAAACTGAGGTCCTCCTCCAACAATTAAAAGTTTAGCAGAATTTTCTTCTTGAAAGACTTTTTTCATACATTCAAGAAGATAAACGATGTTTTTTTCGTGTGCTATTCTTCCTACGTACAATAGTAATTTTCCTTTTTTATTATATTTTGCTTTAATTGTTTTAGATTTAGAATTATCAAATATTGAAGCATCAATTCCGTTTGATACTACTCTTATTTCTGGTTTTACATTTTGTGCTTCTATTTCTTTTTTTGTCACTTCTGATGGGCACGTTATTATGTCGCATTTGTTATAAAAAAAGTTAGAATATTTCCATGCTAATTTTTGAACGAAACTATTTGTTATTTTTATGTGCTTTAGATATTCAGGATCTGCGAAAAAAGTGTGAAAAGTTCCGACTATAGGTAGATTAAGGTACTTTGATAAAATTATTGCATGCATTCCTACAGTCATTGGTACTTGAAAATGAATTAATTCTATTTTATTTTTTTTTAAATATGCCACCAATTCAAAATTAATAGGAGATGCAATTTTAAAATCTTCATAAAAGAATGCAGGTATGGAGGATATTCTTTTTACTTTTATATTTTTATAAGAAAATTCTTTATCAATTTCGTATGATGGTGCAACAATGTATACTTTATGTCCTTTATCTGCAAGACCTTTTGCAAGACTTAAAGTGGCAGTCACAACTCCATTTATTTGAGGTAAGAAGACATCAGTAAAAATTGCAATTCTCATTTTTTTGGTCATTATAAAAATATAACAATACACGTATATAAAAATATATTGTCATCTAATCATTAAGAAAGTAGAAAAGAAATAACACGTAATATTAAACTCACTTGCTAGACTTTTCCGTTCTCTGCACTTTTTCTCTGATTCCTTTCATTATGTCATCCATTTTTTTAACGTCGACATTATCTGTAAGGTTTTGTGCTTTTGGCTTTGCCTTAACTTGTGCGCTTTTCAGCATTTCTTCTGTAAATTTATTGCTCATAACATTAATGATGTAGTATTAGTATTTAAAGATTTCTACACAGTATCACATATTACTATACTAATATTTTCTACTGCCCCGTTGTACTATTATTTTTAGCAAAGGCTCTGTCAAAAAAGTTATCACCAGCACGCAAAACCTCACAGAGGTAAATAAGCGTAGCGCATTTATCTCAAAGAGGTAGCCAAGTGCAACGCGACTATAGTAAATCGGTATTATAGTTCCAATAGTCGCTCTTAATTGGCACAATTATTAGCACTACATGTCAGGCTTGTGGATAAATTTTTGACAGAGCTCTGAAAAAGCAGCCTTTTTAAAGAAGTTTTCTTTACCTATAAAATATGAATCAAAAAAACATTGGAATCATAATAATAATAGTAGGACTTCTTCTAAGTTTATTTGTTTATGCTGTTAAATTAAAAGAAGACAAATATATAGAAGAATACACGAAAAAAAATAATACTTGTTATCTTGATGATGGGACTTGTCTTCATTCAGACAGAAGCTACACATTATACATATTTGGCTTCGTAATTTCAATGTCATTAATAGTTCTTGGTGTATATTTAGTTTTCTTTGACAAAGTTCAAAGGAAAATACTTGAAAATCAAGACGAAATATCTCACAGATTAAAAGAAGTAAAAGAGCTTGAGAATAAAAAAGATGAATTTAGTGCATTTGTTTCTGCATTTTCTGAAGATGAGCAAAATATTTTAAAAGCAATTCATGCGCAGGAAGGAATTAAGCAATCGACAATAAGATTTAAGACTGGACTTTCGAAAACGACAGTTTCTCTTATACTTTCATCGCTTGAAAAAAGAAAAATAGTTTCAAGAAAAGTGTCGGGAAAAACTAATGAAGTATATTTGATTAAAAAATTCTAGAAGAATTTAAGATAGTTGTTAATTGTTATAGTTTTATTTCTTCTACTTTGATGATGACATCTTCATATCGGTCAGATAGTCTTATTTTTTTCTTAAAAATTATTTCTATCTTTCCATTATATACTTTAATATCTTTTAGATATTCTCCTCCCAATACTTCTTTGCATATTTGAATGTTTTTTTTTCTTAATTCATTTATTATATGTGCAGATTTCTCGTGATTTTCTAGTTCTCCAATCAAATATGCCTTCATGTTTTTTTCATTACAATTTTGGTTTTGGGTCATATCACGAATCATGATATCTAATGCAGATTCCGCATTAAAGTCAAGTTTATTATACTGATAAATGTGCCCTAAAGAAAGAGTGTTTCTATTTACATCGTATAGTATTAGTCCAAGACAGTTCTCAAAATCCTCTGAAATTGCAATGTCGCTTACTCCAAATGTTTTGAAGTTATTTTGTAATATGTTATAGGTGCTCATAATCTATCAAATACTCTTTTTATTTATATTTTGTCCGTTTTTACGGATATCTTTTTGGTCAAAAAATTACCGCCAAAAAACACGTCATAAACGTTCTACTATTAATATTCTTCAATCCTAAACGATAAAGCCTATGATTTGTGACCGAATGGTATTAATAAAGGCTTGACCTATGTATGTGTAGAACAAACTAATTTGGGATTAGGATGTGTCCCAAAAAGTCCATTACCGGCAAACAAAACAGTATGCAGTCATTAAGTATGCTCTTTAGAATAGGCAACTAAAATGGGCACAATTATTAGCTATGTATGCAAGGCCGGTAATGTTGACTTTGAAGACACCTTAAGACTTAAAAAATAATTAAACGGCAAAACGGAGGCTAAAACCATGAAAATAAGTAAACTTAACGTTAAAGGGATGCATTGCAAAAGTTGCGAGGAAATTATTAAAGACTCACTATTAGATATTAAAGGAGTAGATTCAGTCAAGCCAGACTCAAAAAATAATGTTGTGGTGGTCTCTTATGATGAAAAGCTTATAGAATTAACCAAAATAAAAGAGATAATCAAAAATGAAGGATACGAGGTACTGTAAATCATGAAACATCAAAATAAAATTGAAAAAAGCAAAATGAAAACAATTCAATTTACTGCAAAAGGAACAGTTTGCACTAGTTGTGAGAAAATAATTGTAAGACAAGCAAAAAAATTACCAGGTGTAATTGATGCTAAATTTGATTACAAAACAGAAACAGGAGAAGTTACGTTTGACGAAAATAAAACTTCTATTAAAGAAATATACAAAACAATAAAAGAGAAAGGTTACCAGTGTTCTAATTGCGATTGTGATAATAATGAAAATAATAATTCAAAAAGAGATCCAGTAACAACTGTCCTATACATTATATATGGTATAGTTGGAATTATGTTACTCTTTTATTTTGCACCATCATTTATTGATAAAATTCCAGTTCCTGATATTTCACAAAATATGAGTCTTGGACTATTATTCATAGTAGGACTTCTGACAGGATTTCATTGTGTTGCAATGTGTGGTGGATTTGTTATTAGCTATACAACAAAAGCCGTTGCAGAAAAAACAAGTGTCGTCAAAGCACATTTATCTTATGCATTTGGAAAGACATTATCATACACAGTTATCGGAGCAATTTTCGGATTCATCGGGTCAGTAATCGCATTCACACCTTTTATGAGAGGCCTTGCAGGAATACTTGCAGGGCTTTTTCTCCTCCTATTTGGACTTAAAATGTTAAACATATTTCCGTCTCTTAGAAGGGTTGGTTTTTCATCAATACCAGGTATTTCAAAGATTATGCCAAAACACAATTCAAACTCAAGCCCTCTTGTTATCGGTCTATTAAACGGACTAATGATTGCATGCGGACCACTTCAGGCTATATATATACTTGCGGCAGGAAGTGCGAGTGCAATAACTGGTGCAAAGATGCTCTTTGTATTTGCATTAGGAACGCTTCCGGTGATGATTGGGTTTGGTTTTTTTACAAGTTTTTTGTCAAGCAAATTCACATCAAAATTGCTCAAAGCATCAGGAATATTAATTATCATAATGGGAATTTTAATGCTTAATACAGGACTTGCATTAAGTGGTAGCGGTTATGATTTCAAATCATTAAGTTCTCGTATCGCTCAAAATTCTATTAACGATAACTCTAATGCTGCAAACAATATTGCAAATAAATATACAAGTGATCAAATGGCAGTACAAAAAGATGGTTATCAAGAGATTCACATGGATGTAACATATAGTGGATATAGTCCAGATTCATTTGTATTAAAAAAAGGAATTCCTGTGCATTGGATAATTAACGGTAAACAAATAACGGGTTGTAATAAAGGAATATTAGTTCCATCATACAATTTACAGTTTGATGTAAAACTCGGCGAGCAAACTATTGAATTTACTCCGACAAAAACAGGAACAATTCCATGGAGCTGTTGGATGGGAATGATTCAGGCAAATTTTATCGTTGTAGATGATTTATCAGACACAAAAGCAGTTCAGACTGCAATTACAACACAGCCTGCAAAAAAAGCAAGTGGTTCGTGTGGCATGGGTGGTTCAGGGGGTGGATGTGGTTGTGGTATGATGAGTTAATTTTTTTTAAAACAACGAAAGTGTGTCCAACGTTTGTCTTGCCGGTAAGCAGACACGTTTGCAATTATAATTTTTCATACTTTGAAGCAATCATTGATGAGAAACAGAATTGCAAAACAAGCAAGATTGGCAAAGACAATTTGGACACACATAACAACACAAAACAATTAAATATAGAAATGAGGTAATGATTAAGATGAATAAAGAACTAAATTTACAAATTAGTGGAATGCACTGTGCAAGTTGTTCAACATTAATAGACAGAGCTCTAAAGAAAAAAGAAGGAGTTGTTTCTTCAAATGTAAATCTTACAACAGAAAAAGCAAATATTATTTACGATGATTCAAAAGTTGATACACAAACCCTGATTCAGGTTGTGAAAGACAAAGGTTATGGTGCACAAATATTCGAAAATAATAAAAGCGAAGCAAAAGCGCAAGAAGTAAGAAAGAAAAAAGAATTATTTGAGTTGAAAAGATTATTTTTAACGTCACTGATTTTTACTATTCCTGCATTTATGATAGGGATGGTGTTTGAATGGATTTCACTTGACATCCCGTACAAAGGATACATTTTATTTGCACTTGCAACTCCTGTACAATTTTTTGTTGGATGGACTTTCTATAAAGGTGCGTGGTATGCATTAAAAAACAAAAGTGCGAATATGGATACGTTAATTGTAGTCGGTACTAGTTCTGCATATTTTTTAAGTGTATATAATGTATTGTTTGGTTCAAGTATGGTGACATATTTCGAAGTTTCAGCAACACTAATCACGTTAGTTTTATTTGGCAAACTTCTAGAAGCGATTGCAAAAGGAAAAACGAGTGACGCAATAAAAAAATTAATAACATTATCTCCAAAAATTGCAACAATAATAAAAGACGGAAAAGAGATAGAAGTAAATATTGATGATGTAAAAGTTGATGATATCATTTTAATTAGACCCGGAGAAAAAATTCCGGTTGACGGAATTGTAATTTCAGGATCTTCTTCAATTGATGAAAGTATGATTACCGGAGAAAGTATGCCGGTTGAAAAAAATATTAAAGACAAAGTTTTCTGTGCGACAATAAATAAACACGGAAGTTTAAAGATAAAAGCAACAAAAGTTGGTGCCGATACTACTTTATCTCACATAATAAAACTAATTGAAGATGCACAAACAAAAAAAGCGCCAATTCAGAGATTTGCTGATATGATATCAGGAATTTTTGTTCCTGTTGTAATTTCGATTGCGATAATTTCAGGTCTTATTTGGTATTTTGTATTAGGGCAATCTATTTCATTTTCAATTTTAATTGGTGTGTCTGTACTTGTAATTGCATGTCCCTGCGCTTTAGGTCTTGCAACACCAACAGCAATAATGGTTGGAACTGGAATTGGTGCACAAAACGGAATTTTAATCAAAGGTGGCGATGCACTTGAAAGCGCTCACAAATTAAAATATGTTATTTTTGATAAAACAGGAACAATTACCATAGGAAAACCAAGTGTCACGAATATTTTTATTTCTGATTATGTTGATGAAAATGATTTTCTGACAATTGTTTCAAGCTTGGAAAAAGAATCAGAACATCCTTTGGCCCAAGCAATACTTGAACATTCAAAAGAGAAAAATATAGATATTAAAGAACCAAAAGACTTCAAAGCAATTCCTGGATTTGGTATTACTGCAAAAATAAATAATAAAGACTATTACTTCGGAAATACTAAATTAATTGAAAAGCAGAATTTGTCAGTAGAAGAATTTTTGGAAACTATAGAAGAATTAGAACATTCCGGGAAAACGGTTATGGTTTTATCTAGCAAAACAAAAGTTCTTGGAATAATTGCGGTTGCAGATACAATTAAAAGAACATCAATTGACGCAGTAAAAAAATTAAAAGAATTAAAAATAACTCCTTATATGATTACAGGAGACAATAAAAGAACAGCAAAAGCAATTGCAAAACAAGTTGGCATTGACGAGAATTGTGTATTTGCAGAAGTTTTGCCGGAAGATAAAGCAAGACATGTTAAAGAATTGCAACGAAAAGGAATTGATAAGTTTGGAAAACAAGGAAAGGTTTGCATGGTTGGTGACGGAATTAATGACGCTCCAGCATTGGCACAGGCAGACATAGGAATTGCTATGGGTTCAGGAACGGATGTTGCAATGGAGACTGGAAATATTGTGCTTATGAAAAATGATTTGTTAGATGTTCCTAAAGCAATAAAATTAAGTAAAATGACTATGACTAAAATAAAACAAAACATGTTTTGGGCATTAGTTTACAACGTTCTTGGAATACCAATTGCTGCAGGTGTGTTATACTTATCAACCGGATGGTTACTTAGTCCAATGATTGCAGGTGGTGCAATGGCTTTATCAAGTGTTAGCGTTGTGTCTAATTCGCTTCTATTAAGGGCAAAGAAACTGTAATGTAATTATAAATCAATATTGCCTTTTGTACTTGGAATATAATCTTTTAATCTTTTATCTTTAGAACACGCCATTTTTAATGCTTTTCCAAATGCCTTAAATATCGATTCTATCTTATGGTGATCGTCTCTTCCATACGGCACATATATTGATATGTTTGCAGAAAGTCCTTTAGATAAACCAGAGAAAAACTCCTCTAAAATATCGGAGTCAAAATCACCGCAATATCTTCTTCTAAATTTAGCTTTAAAATTAATTGCAGGTCTTCCTCCTATATCAATTGCTACAATTCCAAGGGAATCATCCATAGGAAATGCAAAGAATCCTGCACGATTTATACCTTTTTTATCTCCCAGGGCATTTTTGAACGCTTGACCAATTACAATTCCAATATCTTCTACTGTATGATGTTGATCAATGTGAATATCTCCTTTAGCATTCAAAATCAAATCAAATGCACCATGTTTTGAGAAATTTTCAAGCATATGATTCAAAAAGTTCATAGGGGTAGAAATAACATATTTTCCTTTTCCATCTATATTTAACTTCAAAGAAATCTGAGTTTCCTTAGTATTTCTTGTTATTTTGCTGTTTCTCATAGAGATAATGATATGTGTACTTCTTTATAAATATTCTTGATTAATATTCTAATTCGAAATATAATGGTTTTGTGTTTTTATGAAAATGCATTGGTTTTTCTATCCTTTTGAGTTCTAATTCCAAATCTTTTAATTCAAAGAAGAAATTATTTACAGGGTCACACAGAAAATCTTTTCTATTGATGTGTACATGTAAAAAACTATGAATTTCATCTAAATCTGGATTTTTTAAAATATCAGTAGCAACTATTTCACAATCAATATCCAAGAGTATAAATGTTGCAAACTCAAGAGCAGATATGTGTCTGCAGCATTGTTTTTTAGTTTTATGACTTGACCAACGGACAAAGTTTCATCATAATAATCTTTATATGGATCAATTTTCATGCACGGAACCAACAAATGTATTGCTTGATTTATTCCTTGTGCTACTTCTTTTGTATTAGTATATTGTTTAGGAATTACTTTTTGAATTAATTTCTTTAGATTAATATCTTCTATCGTATAACAGAATTCGAGGGTTTTATTGTTGTATGTTTTTATTTTTTTCGGAAATTTTGTGTATACTTTGTATGCATCTACATTGAATTCATTTTCTTTCTTAAATGAGTAATGTGTTTGATTTAAAGAGTAATCTATGATTTCTAATTCTCCTTCTTTCTCAAAAAAACCCGTTTGTTCTTGAAATGGATGGATTATTGTTTGAAAATAAATTATATTCTTGTTTATACTGATTACTTTTGCCAAAACATCACTTTTTCCGGTCATATTGAAAGCGATATTTTTTCCTGCCAAAAAATTAATGTCTTTATTTTGAAGTTTTTTACAAAGCTTTTCGTAGAATATGCCGTATTCGTCCATATATAATCATATTTGTTAATCTGTTTATAAAAAATTTGAATCACTTAATTGTGACAATTACGAAGGATTTTTATACTCAATAGTGTCTTATATTTCAATTGAGTATTATGGCAAAAGTAAAACCCGGAATCTACAAACATTTCAAGGGAAATTTGTATGAAGTAATTGGAACTGCACATCATAGTGAAACTTTAGAAGAACTGGTTGTTTACAAAGCGTTGTATGAAAATAAAGATTTTGGAACAAATGCTTTGTGGGTAAGACCTTTAAAAATGTTTTTAGAAAAAGTAGAATTTAATGGGAAAAAAGTTAATAGATTTATTTTCATTCAATCTGTAAATTAATATTACTCAATAATTGATGTATCTGAGATGTTCTGTTTTTTGTTAATAATTTCACAAGTTAGATATCCTTATAAATTATTTTTCTCAAACTATTATTATGAAATTGACAAATCTATATGTAATTATATTGTGTTTAATAATTTCAATTTCTATTGTGTATGCTGTAGATTGTCCTTATGGAATTGAAAACGATACTGCTCCTGGTATTTGTGTTAGATATGTCGATGACAACGGTGATGAGTATTGTGATTTATCAGAAGATAATATAATTCAACCTATCTTATCAGAAACAACTCTTGAAATTCCTGAAATCACGGGAAAATATCTTAAAGTAAAAACAATAGAAGAAGTCGCATCATTTTACAGTATTGATAAAACCGAATTATTGAAACACATAAGCGAACATTATAAAATTCCTGCGAAATATTCCGATACTATACAATTATTACACGATAATTACGGAGTTGAACCGGATGTTGTAAAAAACATTGTAACCGAAATTATAACTAAAACAACTCATGATGTTGAACCAATTACAACAAATTCGTCTAAATCTTCAATTGTTGATGGAAAATATATTTTTATTCCTATTTTAATTATCAGTATTTTGCTTTATGTATTCACATATATATTATCTAAAGCTAATGTTTTTTCAACAGTTACTCATAGAAAAATATGGAATATTTTGTTGTCAATTAGTTTCTTATTTAGTGTTATTTTAGGATTATTTCTTGTAATAAGAATCAATTATGGTATTTTGTTTTATTTACCTTTTAATATATTATATTGGCATGTTGAATTTGGAATTGTAATGGCAATAATTTCTACATTTCATGTACTTTGGCATTTACAATATTACAAATCATTATTTAAGAAAAGAAATTAATATTTATATCTATAATAAGTAATAAGTGTTCACACGTACCGGCTCTCTAACGTTTGCAAGTAAGTTTCATTCATTTTCACGTACGTCCTTGTGTTTTCACAAGCAAGCAGACACCTCTGCAATTATGTTTATTCATGCTATAAAGCAATTATTCTTACTAATATAATAGTGATACAATGAAGGCCGGTGAAAACACTATAGGACATAACTAGTTCTCACAAACGATGTATGAAGAAATATTTAGCGTTAATAATTGTATTTGCCGGTGGAGTGAACACTTATTACTTACAAACTAAGTTTAGTTTTCTTTATTCCAATAAAATAGTCTGACAATATATTCTTCATTTATTTTTCCGTCTGTTGCAATATATGTGTTCTCATTTATCACATCAGAAGATGGAATTCCTGTAGGGATAGAATTAATATTTTTTGTAACGATAAATGTATATGACGATTGATACTCTTGTGGAAGAAATGTTTTTATGTAATTATCAACACACGTCACATTATATAACACAACACAGTGTCTGAAGTTTTCGTTTTGTCCTAATTTGTTTAATACTCCAACTGAATCTTTACCAATGTTATTAGCACCAGACGGAATTAAGAATGCTGTAAAAACTACGATGATTAGTGATGCAATTACGGCTTCTAAAGTTTTCATTGCTCCTTTCTTATTCTGTATTTGAAATTTGTGTTTTCTTAATACTTTCTTTTTTTTCACAATATTAAAAATATTTATTGCCATACTTTTACTCCCATCGTTACTATTTCTGTTGTACCATTATTTTGAATTAAATATTCATTCCATCTTTTGATAAATACATTTGACGTTTTTTGAGGTTCTGCAAACGAATATTTGTACTTTTCAGAATAATTAATATCAGTCATTAAAAGTTGAAAATTCATACCATTTGGTATACTATACTCTGCTCTTATTTGGTTTGGTGTTTTCTTGGTAATATTTGAAAGCCTATCTATTGAAACTCCACTTTTCGTTGTAATTATTCCTGTATAAGCATCAATTCTGTCTTTTTTAACATATTGCGAACCAAGTGGATTGTTTGAAAATATCATTTCTAAATGTTTCGGGTTATGTATTGTCATTTCTAAATCAAATGTGTTCATACATAATGATATTGGAGAACTTTCCATTACAAAAGTAAGTATGGTACTAGAATCAGAAACTTCGAAAACATCTGCCGTGAAATTCATACATGAAGTTGTGTTATATGAAAAAGTTCCATTTGATGCGGGATATATAAAAAATTCGTTGTAATTTTTTAAATTAAATTTTAAATAATATGGAGTTTGTGAATTTGTATATAGATACATTCTTGAAGTGTCTGCAAACATATATTCTTTGTGTGTCATAAAATTATTTTTTTGAGTTGAAACTACTGCTACAGATTGGTTTATCAATTTCGTGTCAAGCATAAGTGATTTTTGTCCATCTGATGTGTAAATACTAAAATTAGCAACTCTTTGTTTGTTTAGATAAGTTATAGTATCAAGATTACCATTCTTGTAGTTTGCTAAAAACTGTTTCGTATCAACATATACATTTGAATTTTGAACTCTAAGTTGTTTGCTATTTATTTCATCTCTATGGCTGGTTTGATTTAAATCACTTGATATTATTTTTATTTTTGTTTGATTTTTTGAAATATCTTCCATAAAAATAAGCTCGTTATCATAATAGTAAAAATTTCTGTTGTCATCTAGTCTTAAATTTGAAAAAGGATAATCGAGCGAAACAATAATTGGTTCAAGTCCTGTTCTTTTTGAATCAATAAATATTGGTAAAGAATCAACATTTTGAGTATAATCATTCATAAAACTGTATTTGATATTTGTAAGTGCTGCTTTTTCATCAACAAAAACTTTCTGATGCGGAGATACAACAACAAAAGTGAATACTAAGAATAATAAGAATAGTGCTAGACTTACAATCCAGTCAACTTGTGACGACCCTCTTTTTTCAAAAAAACTCATAAGAATTGATAATGAATATCTGTTTATATATGTTATTTACTTACTTGAGTGTGTCCTAAAAGTCAGTTACCTGCAAGCAAAACAGTATTCAACATTTAAATTGGTCCTTTAGAATAAGTAATATTATTGGTACAATTATTAGCAACATAAACAAGGCCGGTAACTTAGACTTTGGACACATCTTTACGTTTTCTTTTACTTTTTAATTCATCTTTTTTCTTTCTTTTTTCTTTATATCTGTCTGTAGGCTCTTTCTTTATTTTCAAATCTCTTGGTTCCATTAAAGGATTTTGCTCTTTTTTTGAATCCATAAATGCAATTTCTCTATACAATTCATCTTCCTTATTACTAACACCTAGTTTTTTGAAAAATCTACTTACATTTTTAACATCTCTGTGCAAATATTCGTAAAATGTTAAATTTTTGACACTAGTCATTTGGCTTACATCTATAATTACAGGTTTATCATTATGATTCAGAATATTGTATTCAGACAAATCACCATGTACAACATCAACCTCTCTCATTTTTTTCATGAACAAAATAATTTCATCAAAGAATGCTTTTGGATTCGTAGGATATTCTTTTAAAAGAGGTTTTGCAGGCACTCCATTTGCGTCACCGATAAATTCCATGACAAGAACATGATTAACACACGCAATTGGTTTAGGAACTCTTATTTTATTTTCATACAAAGTAATTAAATTTCTGTATTCTTTTTTTGACCACATAAACACAACTTCACGTCTTCTTTTTGTAACGCCAACATAGTTTGGATCCATTTTAAGATAGTCGTACATTCTGTTAAAATCACAAGTTTGAAGCCTGTAAATTTTTACGCACACAAAATCGTCATCTTTTTTTGCAAGGAAAACATTTCCTTCTTTACCTAATGCAATTAAGTGTAACAATTCATCAAAGTATCCTTGACCTTTTAGTTTTCTTAAAACTCCTTCTGTAAAATTGTCAAAAACGTTATTATATACGTCCCATTCTTCATGAGTTTTCTTTGCCATAATTGTAATTAGAATTGTTCAGTATAAAAACTTTGCTTCTGTGTTCTGCTACTTGTCTTTACCGGCAAGCAGGCTTGTATGCAGTAATTAAATTAGTTCTTTAGAATAGGTAATTATATCGGCACTATTATTAGCAATACGAGCAAGGCCGGTAAAGACCTTTTAGACAGTGTTTTTCGTCCAGAAAGTTTTATATATTGACTAAGAACCATAAAAATAGAAAGGGGTGTATTGTAATACATTCCAAGGTTTCTTGGATTTTTTGAGGAATATATTAATGGTAGATAAAGACCTTATTCAAAGATTGGCTGACAAGAACATCATTGACAAAAAACATCTTATTTGGTGGCAACTAGGTTATGAAGGAAGACAGATCTTGACTGAAGAAGAATTTAATAAAGGATTAGAAACTGTGAGTTGGAAAGTTGAATTTGATGGAAAAAGAGAAGAAAAGGCTCATGATCCTGTAGAAAAAGAGTTTAAAATTTGGACAAAAGAAACTGTTCCTATTTTATTAAAAACTATTAATTTAGGAGGGGAAATAGTTAATTGTTTTGTATCTGTAAAACCCATTTCTCATGATAATGGAATACGAAATTTAGAAATTGATAAAAAATACAATTGCTCTCTTCCTGTATATGAAACACCTCATATAAGAGGATTAGTTGTAGAACAAAAGGATAAATTTCTTTTTTGGTATCCGTTTACATATGGTTTTGAAATTGAAACTTATGCTACTCATAGATTGTATCACGAAGAAGAAAAGATGTCTATTATTGTCAATCCAATAAGTCCTGAAAGATTTTATCATAATGTTATCAGACGAGGTTGGAGTGACGGAAAAAGAAACCAAACAAAAGCAAAAAAATTTTGTTCAGAAAAAGAAGGATTTGAAATAGTTCCATATTATGAATTTGATTCTAGTAAAAAACATGTAACAGTTTATCCTGTTAAACTTAGAAATGCTCGATTAGATTTTCCTGTTTTTTTTAAAAGTTCAGAAGAACTTGGAAAAATTGACATTATGGGGATAGGTTATGCTTTTCTTGAATCTAATTATCCAAATAGTATTTTTTTCTGGGAACTTCCTACACATATGAAAAGAAACGTGAGGGATACATTAAAAAATAGTTTGGGGTTAGATGCTTTGCTTAAAACTTCAAAAGATTTAGAGAAATGTGTGTCAGGAAATAAAAATGAAGATTATGTGCTTAGTAAAGAAAGAGAAGAAATTCTTAAATCCTATAAACCCGGTGATGATATTCCTTTCTAGAAAATGTAAAATTAAAAACATTTTTTATTAAAAATTATTGTGACATATCATCAATAATAGCATCAGAATCTTTCATGACTTGTTGAATTATTTCTTTATCTGTTCTAAATGTCTTTCTTTCTTTGTATTCCATTGCTTTAGAAACAGCAGCAATTCCTGCCATTTTTGAAGTTCCGGATTCATTAAAGTTTTCCATTATATGTTTTAGAACAGTATCAGAATCAGCAGTTTTATTTGCTTCTTTGTAAGAAAGTGCCTGCGAAACTGCGGTCATCATTGTAATTTTTAATTTTTGTTTGTCTATTACTTCGTTTGCCATATTATATTATACTCTTTATGACTTTAAATAACTTTCCGATATAATTTTTGTTATTGATGTCTTAACCAGCCTTTACATGTAGTGCAAATAATTGTATTAATTAAAACTTCCTATTGGAACTGCACTCATAATACTGCATATAAGTTTGCGTGCTGGTAAAGACATCTAAGGTGCATCTAAATCAAGAAACATCTCAATCAACAAAAATCATAGAAAAAGGTGAAAAATAAAAAAAAATAAAAGTAGTAAACGTATAATTAAAGAATTAGTATTTCTTTCTTTTCATATAACATTCTTTACAGAAAACATCCTTTCCTTCTGTTGGTTTGAAAGGTACTTCACATTCTGCGCCACATGATGAACATGTTGCTTTATGCATTTCTCTTGGGCCGAAATCTCTTTTGAATCCGCCACCGAATCCACCGCTGCTTCCGCCGCCTCTATTTCCGCCAAAACTACTTCCGCCTCGTGATGATCCGCCTCTATTAAATTCACTCATATATATATCCTCCGATATATCACATAAAAAAACCTTGTCGGTTTTCTCTGCGACTAACTAAGTATAATTGATTTTTTTCAATTTATAAACGTTCTTATTTGAAAATTTTATGCCATTTGCCGTTATAAGCCAAAATAACTGCATTCAAAGATAACCTTTATAAATAATAATGGTTTTAGTAGTGATATAGTTATTGGGTAAAAAAGAGGCGTGTGATATGTCAATTAATGATGAATTTGAACTCGTTCCAAGAGGAGCACTAAAAGATTTAAAGAGAGAAATAGACCTTCTAAAACAAAATCAATCACAGTCAAAGACTGGTGAAGCTGAAGACCTTTCAAAATCAATCGCGTTGATGCGAAAAAGTATTGATGCTATGTATGATTTATTCAAAAAAGCAGCAGAAGAAATTAAACTAGAAGACAGAGATCAGAATTTAATTGAAAAGAAATTGGAACCTCTAACTTCTAAGATTGAAGTTTTGTCTGAGCAAAATCAAAAAATTGCAAAAGCATTAGTTACTATTTCTAATATGGTTCAGGAAAATATGAAGAAAGTTGAAGAAGTGCAAAAAAAAGCTGAAGAAGAAAATAAACAATCAATGCCGGAACTTCCAAGATTTTCTGCATCACAACCAACACCGCCAAGTATGTCTAGTTCACAGATGCCTTCGCAATTATCACAACCACCACAAATGCAGTCTTCACCAATGTCACAATCACAAAATTCTGGTCTTAGTGCAGAACCATTACCAAGATTAGGTTCAATGGGTGGAATGGGTTCGCCTAGTATGGGTTCATCAATGCAAGGTGGAATGTCAATGCCTCCACCACCACCAAAGAAAAAAGGATTTTTCTAATTTTAGGTGATTAAGTTGGACGCAGAAGTTGAGATAAAGCCGTCATCTAGTATGAAATATTTCTTTATGTCGATTTGTAGAATGCACAGAGAAAATAATTTTAACAGATATGAGTCTTCTAACGTTCATAGTATTATGGATAACATGATTAAGAAAGATCATTTGGAAATTTATAAACCAAATCAAACACAGAATGTACAATCACAGAATAATCAATCGCATAATAATTTTTCACAAAATAATTCAATACCAAAACAAAACGTTGCAACGCAATCTAGTCAGTCAGTCAAAGTATTTGCACAACCTTCTCAATCTCAAATACATTCAACTGAAAACTTTACACGAGCTATTAACAAAGACCATACAAACGATATTAATAATATTTCTGAGCAAATTAAAAGTATTTCTAACACAAATCAAAAATTAATGGAAGAATTAAACAAAATGAAATTAGAAAACGATAAATTAAGAAACAAATTCGGAGAAATGGAAAACGTTCGTTTAGTTAAATTGGTTCCAAAAAAAGAAGGAAAACAACCACTCATTATTTCTGAGGAAGAATTTCAGAATATTCAAAAGTTAAAAAACACAATTGATGCATTAGAGCAAAAGTATGTCGAACTTGAAAAAAACGAAAAGTTCGATGAGAAACTTCTTATGAATCATAAAGAACGAATCGAGCTTCTAAAAGATAAGTTGAGAACTTCTTTACACGATAAAAAGAATTGATTAATTTTATATTGATATTCTCTACTGACACAGACAAATAAGTTTTATATACATAACATCTCCAATGATTGCGGGATAAATAGATAAGATATTGTCCGATGTCTTTTTTACCGGCCTTTACATATAGTGCAAATAGTTGTACTAATTTTTGTAATGGTAGAATGCGTGAATATTATACTGCATACTAGTCTGCTTGCCGGTAAAGACTAATCGGACAATGTTGATAAGGTAATAACAAAATGGAGATATAAAATGAGAATAGAATACGATACAAAACTTGATTTTTCTGATGTGTTAATAAGACCAAAAAGAAGTACATTAAAATCTAGAAAAGATGTGGTGCTAGAAAGAACATTTTATTTTATTCACAGTCAAAGAGAATGGACTGGAGTTCCAATTATGACTGCAAATATGGATACTACTGGAACTTTCGAAATGGCAAAAGTTTTGTCAAAGAATAAAATGATAACAGTGCTTCACAAACATTATTCAATAAAAGAATTAGCAAATTTTTTCAAAGATTTTAATGAACCTGATTATATTTCATATTCTTTAGGAATACGAGATGAAGATTTTGAAAAGTTAGGTCAAATTATTAAACTTGGTTTAGATTCAAAATTTAATTTTGTTTGCCTTGATGTACCTAATGCGTATTTAGAATGCATAATCGAACATTTAAGAAAATTAAGAGAATTGTGTCCTAGACACACAATAATTATTGGAAACGTTGTAACAAACGAAATGACTGAAGAACTTTTAATTGAAGGAGCGGATATTGTAAAAATTGGAATTGGTTCTGGCTCTGCTTGTACTACAAGAAAACAAACAGGTGTTGGATATCCACAACTTAGTGCAGTAATTGAATGTGCAGATGCTGCTCACGGAATTAGTATCGGTGACAAAGGTTGTGGTTTAATTATTTCTGATGGTGGTGCTGTGCATCCATCTTGTGTTACAAAAGCATTTTGCGGTGGAGCAGATTTTGTAATGATGGGCTCTATGTTTGCAGGATTTTTTGAATCTGGTGGGAAATTAATTTCAAGAAATGGAAAAAAGTATAAACAATATTATGGTATGAGTTCAACACTTGCGATGGAAAAACATTATGGTGGTGTTGCAAAACATAGAGCAAGTGAAGGAAGAATTTTAGAAATACCTTACAAAGGAAAAGTTCAGGATTTTGTTTTAGAAGTATTAGGTTCACTAAGGAGTACAGGTACATATATTGGTGCAAGAAAATTAAAAGAGTTTTCAAGAAGAGCAACGTTTATCATGGTAAATAGACAGTTGAATACTTCGCTAGAAAGATTCGATGTGAATAATTAAGATTAAAATTCAAAATTATTTATGTTACTTATGAGTAGTAAAAAGTAGAAAGATTTATAAACGCTTACTCGTCATTCTATATTAAGATATCTATGTCATTTATGTCTAAATTTAGGAAAAAGACCCTTTTAGCGCTTATGTTAGGTTTAAGTGTATTGCCTGCAAAAAGTAATGCTTTAGATGTTTCTTACATTTGCAATTCAACCTCTTCAAATAATGGTGAATTTAAAGTACAACAAAATATTGGTCCAATTACACTTGATGAAAAATTCACACCAAATTTATTAAATACTTCTGAAAATAACTGGATTAATTCATATTATGTTAAACAAGTAAATGCGACACAAGTTGCAAAATCAGCAATACCCATACTTGCAAATCACACATTGAGTGCAACATGTAATATTAAAAATATATATTTTTCATTAACAATTCCAAATACTCGTTTATTGTTAAAAAATCTAGACATTATGAATGGTTGTACTTCACTTGAACAAAAAAAATCAATTCTTGGAATATTTGATAAATTAGGATTGACTGTTACAGGAACAAATAAACATTGTTTATTTTTAGATAATTTTTCTTCATATTACACGACAGAGAAAGACACTTTAACTCGTTTAAATGGAGATAATACTATTTCTAAAATAGTATATAAATATGATGTTCCTAATCAATCTAAACTTACTTCGAAAGAAATGTTAAGAGATTTGAGAATTTCAACAGGGCAAATTTTTGATTACGATTTTTCTATTATTTTTTCAAAAGACAAGAAAAAGATAGCTCAAATATATAAAAGTAAATTATTATCTGAAGATTATTTTCTAGATAAAGGTGAATGGATATTCTCATACGGGCTTGATGTAAATGATGCTAAAAATATAACAAAAAATAATTCGGATTTTGCACACATATATTTTAAACGATTTTCATTAGAAAAAGGAATTACAAATAATTTATCTGTGAAATTATCTAAGCCAGATTATAGTTCATTTCTTTCGGAATTAACTTATCATAAAAAAATAAATAACAATACTTTATTATTTCTAAAAATATATGATGATACTAATATAAACAATTTTGAACCTATTTCATTAGGTTGGGAACTAGGATTAAAACGCGATTTTAATTTAAGAAAACTTTAAAATTTATTTTCTAGAATTAATTACTGTAAGTCCACCCATGTAAGGTACAAGAACTTTTGGTACAGTAACAGAACCATCTTTATTTTGATTGTTTTCTAAAATTGCTACAAGAGCACGCGATGTTGCAATAACAGTATTGTTTAAAGTGTGAGCAAAATATTTTTCTTTTCCGTCAGTATATTTAATGTTTAATCTTCGTGCTTGCGCTTCTTCCATATTCGTGCAAGAACAAATTTCAAAATATTCTTTTTTTCTTGGACTCCAAGCTTCAAGGTCACAAGATTTTGCTTTAAGATCTGCTAAATCTCCTGAACAACATTCAAGAATTCTAGTTGGTAATTCTAATCTTTTAAAAATTTCAACAGAGTGTCCTATCATTTCATCATAGAATTTGTAAGAATCTTCTGGTTTACAGATTACAACCATTTCTTGTTTATTGAATTGATGAGTTCTATACAATCCTTTTTGGTCAATTCCGTGGCTTCCGATTTCTTTTCTAAAACACATCGAGTATGAAGTCCATTTGAACGGCAAATCTTTTTCTTCTAAAACTTTGTCAATGAAATATCCAATTAAAGAATGCTCACTAGTACCAATTAAAAATAAATCTTCTCCTTCTTGTTTGTACATCATGTTATCCATTTCTTTAAACGACATAACTCCTTGCACAACGTGTTTTTTAATCATTAAAGGTGGTTCGACATATGTATATTTTGCAATATCTACCATATAATCTCGTGCAAAAGAAATTAATGCTTGATTTAATCTTGCTAAATCTCCAATTAAATAATAAAATCCAGTTCCAGTGGTTTTTGCGGATGTTTCAAAGTCAGCAATTCCT
This sequence comes from Candidatus Woesearchaeota archaeon, assembly GCA_041661165.1. GTDB lineage: Archaea > Nanobdellota > Nanobdellia > Woesearchaeales > JBAZVA01 > JBAZVA01. The sequence goes on from JBAZVA010000001.1 coordinate 56,783, forward strand.
AATTTTTCTGCAAGTTCAGCATGATTTATTACTTCAAAATCAAATTCTTTTGGTTCTCCAAACTTTTCAACTTCTACATTTTCAGTAGAATCTCGCCCGATTGGAACTGATTTATGAATTATATTTGGAATCGTCATTAAAATTTGATTAATTCTAGAATCAATTTCTTCAACTCTTTTTGTAAGTTCATCAATTTGTGAAGGTATATTTTTAACCTGTGCTAAAACTTCGGTTGCATCTTGTTTTTGTTTTTTTAATTCAGAAACTTGAATTGATAATTTGTTTCTTAGTGCTCTTAATTCTTCATCCTTTTGTTTAGATTGTTTCCATTCTTCATCTAGTCTTAGAAATTCATCAACTAGTGCAAGTTTGTCATCTTGATATTTCTTTCTGATGTTTTCTCTTACAATTTCAGGGTTTTCTCGTACGAATTTTCGTGATAGCATACTATTAGAAGATTGTAATTTATTTATAAAGTTAATTGTGCCATTGGCTTTGTCCGAAAAGTCTAGCAGCCTTGTAAGGTATTGCGTGACTGTTGGTACCTAATAGTTAGTGTATTATGTAATGTCTAGTTAATAATTATACAATCTGCTTGCTGCTGACGATTTCGGACAAAGCCTGTCTATTTATATGTAGTTTATTTATTATTTTAGAACTATTTTAAAAGAAAAAAGTAATTATTAAAATCCACCGCTACTTGAATGTCCGCCGCCACCAAAAGAACCAAAACTGCTGCTGTGACTTGATGAACCGTATGAACTTGATCCGCCGTATGAACTATAATTACTTGAATGATATGATTCTGCAGGTCTTCTGTGATGTTCATTATCTATTTTTGACCAAATTGAACTTTCATTCATTTTTCCAAGTAAATATCCAGTAACTAAACTATTTACATTAAAAGATGAATCAAAATATGATCTTGATGATTCGTAATCATTGCTGCTAAATCTATTTGCAATATTACTTAATCCTTTTACTTTTTCACTTACTTCTTCACGTTTTGATATTATTGATTTTGCTAAATCTTTTAATTGTCTTATTTCTCCGTCTATTTCTCCCATTCTTTCAACAATAATATCATCTTCATTTCCATCTGTGCTTCTTGCAAGTTCTCTTAATCGTGAAAGGTCGTCTCCCTTTAGATATTTCTTTAATTCTGCAATCGCTTGAGCGTGGAATGGATCTTTTTTACCATCTAACTCTTTTCTTTGAGCGGAATATTGTTCATAGTTTGAAGTATGCTCTTGAATATGGGATTGATATTTTTTTCTTTCTTCGAGTAATGCTTCTATTTTTTGAAGAACAGGTGTAAGTTTATATCTATCTTCCGCTTCTTTTTCAGTAGCTGTTAGTTTTTCAATTAAATTGTCAATTTCTTGTTGTCTTTTTCCATTTCTTTGCTTTAGAAGTTCTGGCATTTGAGTTAACATATCATATGTTTGTTTTTGAGCTGAAAAATCAATAACTTTTGCGACTTTTGCATCTTTTGCAAGTCTTTTGTTATTATTTCCAAATTTTGCAGTGTATTCGCTATTTTGATCTAAAGAATAATCACAATCTAGCAAATATTTGAATAATGCATTACTTTTATAAGAATCAATGTCTTTTCTTGCAATTCCTTCAAAAGCTTCTTGACGTTTTTTATATCCATCAAGTTTTTCTTTCATTATTCTTGTTTCTTCAAGTAATTTAGTGTAAGTATCATTTTTTGAAAGGTCACAAGAAACATCTTTTTTTAGTCTTTCACGTTCTTCGACAAGTACATTTAATTTAGAAGTAACTTCAGAAAGACTTTTTTCATCGTCATTATTTTCTTTTTTTGATTTTTCTATTAATGAATCTAAGTCAGTTCTTTTTTGTTGTTTTTCAACGAATATTTCTTGAACTCTGCTTTGTAATCCTGTGATAGTTTTTTTAACTGTTGAAGCATCAAGTGATGGTAAATATATTTCTGCTAATTTGACATATGCTAATTCTCTTTCAGATGTTAAATTACTTATTTTATTTTCGACATCAGATAGTGAGCTTTCAAGTTTTCTTTCTTCACTTCTAACTTTACTTACTGCATTCTTTAATTCATCATATACGTCGCTTCCTGAATTTGTCATTTTTTAACACCAAAATTAATTACTATACACTACTTCCCATTTTGTAATTTGTGATTTTCTTGTTACGCCTGGAAAAGTTATGTTTAATGAAAGGTATCCTCTTTCTTTTTTACCAAAAATATTATCATTTACAACACTGTCGTCTCTTTTGTCGTCTTTAACTCTTTCAAATACTTCGTCAGAGACCTCTTCTCCCCAAATATCAACTCTGTCTATTTTTCCAGAATTTTCTATGTTTGAAATATCTTGCGGGATAATTTTTCCAGTGTTTTTATCAATAGCTCTAACAATGATGTATTTTCTTGAATCGTCTCTTATGTTACCAGTATTTTGTCCTTCTTCATCAACAATTCTTATTACAATATCTTGATTTAGTATTTCTTCAATATTTTTTAATCTTGAATATGCTGTTTGCAAATCAGAAGCTCTATCTGCTTGTATATACATTTGAGCATCTCTATATATTGATTTTAATAGATCAATCGCATTATCTTCTACTGCAATTTTCATAGCTCCATTGTATTCTCTGTCAATATCTTTTGGAAGTGATATCAATATTTTAATTCCGTCTTTTATATTAATAAGATTGTATTGATGAGTTTCTGCATCTGTTAAATTTCTTGTTTTAATGTCAGAGAGTCCCTCAGTATATTCTGTTTCTGCTTTTGCAAGCATAGATGAAGGTGCTTTTCTTTCAGAATGAATTTGACGTATTGTTTCTTCGAGATTTTCTTTCGTAGCTTTTAGTGCTCTTTCTGTTTTAATAATTCCACTTGCTCTTTCTATATTTGAATTCGCCTCATCAAGTAAACTATTTGCATTAATAAATTTACTTTCTGCCTGTCTGTAATTATTTGAAGTTACTGCTTCGTTTGCAGTTCCTTTTGGACAATATTGTACAAAAAAATTATTAGTATTTTCAAGCAAGAATGTTGCTTTATTCAAAGCAGCATTAAAATCAGAAGCGTCTTGAAGTTCTCCTTTGTTCTTCATAAGATTACCAATTACAATATCTAATTTTTCTTTTGTTTGGTATCCTTGTTCTATTTTAGTTTCAACTTTTCCTTCAGCAACTTTTTTTGCACCTGCTGCAATTCCGGTTACTGCTAAACATACTGCTAAAACTCCTGCTGCTACTGTTGCAGTCGGAATCAAAACTTTTCTTCTAATTGCATCTCTTTTTACCCATGCTAATGAAGTGTAATAAGAAAAATCATGTTTAGGTTCTTTGAATGCATATGAACGTTCATTTATTTTTGTAAGCGCAAGTTCTATATCTTCTCTTGAAGTATTGTTATCTCCTTTTGATCTTGCGATTTTTAATGCTCTGTCAACAAATTGTCCTTTTGCATCTTCTGAAGCAAGAATTTTTGTTGCATCTTCTCCAAATTCTCTAATTTCTGCAGCAGTATCTAGTACTTTTAGAAAATCATCGACAGTTGGATTGTTAAACGCATCAAATTCTGTTTTCATAAATTTATGAGAAATATTACTATTAATAAATGTTTTGATTTGGGACTACTTTTAAATGGTCACAAATAGGAAATCTTATAAATAACTATTTATTTCAAGTTCATTGGTGATTTTTCATGGAAAATACAGGATTACAAGTTTATTTAGATAAAGCAGTAGAAATCGCAAAAAAATACAATATAGTTCCGACATCGGAAAGTTCAAGATTAGTTGATTTGATAAATGAACTTATGCCAACACAGGAAACTCCTGTTGAAGACAGATTAGATGAAACGAAATTAGTTGCTATTGCAGAAGTTGTACGTTATTCAGATAGTTATAATCAATTTGTCAGAGATAATATTCAGCAGATGAAAGTTAAAAGAGTTTTTGATGATATTAATTCTAAATTTAATTCAATTATAGAAGATGATGAAGAAAGAAAAGAGATGGCAAAAGATGGATTAAGTTTTGGTGAGAAAATACATATTGCAAAAGATGATCTTATGCATGGTGGAAATTATCACAAGAGATTCGAAACTATAAGAAAAGATTATAATGATGTTAGTGATAGAACTAAAAAACAAATTGATATTGAAGATGACGTTCAAGAAGGATTTGCTAATTTTAATAATGCTTCAAAATCTGCAGAAATAACAGCTGCTGATCTTTTTGAACAGCAGACTAAAATTAGAGATAGAATAAAATCTGAACTTGAAACTACTGCTAACGCTGTAACTGCATATGCGGGAACGAGTGCATCTGAAAAAGGAACTCTTGAACTTACAAGAACTTTGGCAGCACAAAAATATAAAAAAGCAGAATCTGCATATGCCTTGACTAAGGATATTTATGAATTGTTAAGAACAACTAATAGTCTTAGCGAAGGATTAATGGCTAAAGTTCAACAGTGGACTGATTTGAAAAAAGCAGTTTATACTAGAGGAGTTACTTTCTTTGCGTTAGGTAATACTATATTTACTTCTGTTGATTTGCTTCACACACAAAGAGGCGGATTAGAAGAGCAAACAAAAACTATTGAAAGTACTACGCAAGGTTTGAATAATGCAATTAAATATTTAGCGGATGGGGCAAAAGAAGTTGAAGAAAATGCAATCAAAGCGGCTCATGGTACGACAATAAGTGTTGATGCAACTCAGAAATTTATTGATGCTGTGGTGCAATATCAAATTGAATCTACTGGATTGATACAAAAATATCAAGATGCTGCAACTTTGGCAACAAATCAGATTCATGATATTTGTGAAAAAGGAAAACAAAAAGTAATTAGTGCAATTACAACTTACGATAGTAAAAAACAAGAACAAGTTGCATTACCTAATCCACAATAAAACCTTTTATTTTTTTATCTTTTATTTTTCTTTTTTGATTTTTTATTTAGTTTACTTAGATCGCGTGTTTCATGTACGGAATGTGATTTATATGCTTTGGTTGAAAATAAATTAGGTTATGATTATTTTTCAAGAAATCTATTATTTTTTGCAAAAAATGTGGACGAACAAAAAATAGATACTTCTTCGAATGTGAAAAATACGATTATAACTACATTAGTTATTGTGGTATCAATTCTTATAATTTTAGGGGTGGCATATAAACTATTTTTCAAAAAAGATTATTATTAATTTTTTATGTTGTTTTAATCACATTTGATTTGTGTTTATTTGATATTTTATTCTTTATTTTTTAAATTTTTTTATTAAAAATCAAATAAATTCATCAAAAAACCACTTAAAAATAATAACATACTTTGTCTGAAGTATTCTTACCAGCCTTCACTTATAGTGCTATTAAATGTCTAAATTTGAAACTTCTATTGAAACTACATTCTAACACTGCATACGAGTTTGCTTGCTGGTAGAATACTTCAAACAGAATCATAAACAAACAAAAGTTTTTAAAACAAGCAATCTCTCATATACTGTATGGTGAACGAGACAGCTCAAGCGATAGGTAATATTGTAACAAATGAGACTTTGGCAGGAGTAATAAATAATATTAATTCTAATCCACTTGTAGAGAATTATCTTACTCAAGCAGCAGGTATAATTTTAGTAACATTGGTTTTAGCATATATTGGGATGTTTTTATCGAAATATGTTATCAAACATTTAATTAAACGTGAAGATGGAACACACGATGAGTCGATAATTGGACGTTCTGTTTTTCCGGTTTTTCTTTTAATTTCTTCAGTAGGTTTTTTTATTGCTGTAAGAACTTTTCCGCCAATGCATCCTTACGTACTTTGGATTAATAGAATATTTTTTACATTATTTGTTATGACTGCGTGTTATGTGGTGTCACAGATTGTTATGGGAATACTTGGTCATTGGCTTAAGGTTCATAATGATAAAGAACATCAGAAAGCACCTCATTTAATCAGTAAATTAATTTATGTTTTAATATATGTAATCGGTATTATTATGATTATGGCGTTTTTTGGAATACAAATTACTCCACTTCTTGCAACACTTGGTGTTGGTGGTATCGCAATTGGTCTTGCATTGCAACCTACTCTTATTAATTTCTTTGCTGGACTTAATTTAATTTCTGACAAACCTGTTCAAGTTGGAGATTTTATTGAAATTGAAAATGGGCAGATTCAAGGATTTGTTTTAGATATCGGATGGAGATCTACAAGAATTAAAACGCTTGCAAACGCAGTTGTAATAATTCCAAATACAAAACTGTCTGAGAATATCATAGTTAATAGTACTCAAATTGCAGATAATCAATATAATGTTGTTGTTCCTTGTGCAGTTTCATATGGTGCAAATTTGGAAAAAGTTGAAAAAATATTAATTGATGTATCAAAAAAAATTATTAAGAAATATGACGATACTGTTAAAGATTTTGAACCAATTGTGAGGTATAATACTTTTGCCGATTCCAATATTAATTTTAATGTTATAATAAAAGTAAATAAATATACTTCTCAATTTTTATTAAAACACGAATTGATAAAAGCGATTAAAAATGAATTTGATAAAGAGAAAATAGAAATATCGTATCCTGTGCGAAAAATTGTTTATGCAAAAAAATAATTTAAACTCATAATAAAAACTCATAGTGTGAAAAATCATAGTACGAACATAGTATAGATTTTAGGTCTGAGACTTATTTATTTTAAAGATATCTTTTTGATTATTTTTATGTTTTTTTATTTTTAAATAAAAATTAAAGGCTCGTCGATAAAATATTGTTGTCATTATAAAATTGTAACTAATATTTAAATAGGTAATATATTATAGATTATTTAAAGGTAAAGTTTGTAGCAAAGAAAAATTTATTTCGACGTGCAATTTCGAAAATTGAGTTTTCTTCTAAGCTTTTGCCTTAAAGTTCGTGTTTAAATTATTTAGAAGTAATTTAAATTTCGTAAAGAGGGTGTGACTTACAAAAATGAAGGTACTAATGTTAGGGTGGGAATTTCCTCCTTATTTTGCAGGTGGAGTTGGCGTTGTCTGCTACCATTTGTCAAAGGCGCTGTGTCAAGCAGGAGCCGAATTAACATTTGTTATGCCTACCGCTCCAAAAGAAGCTCGTTCTGATTTTATGAAAATGATTGTAGCTGACAGATATGAATTTGATGAATCTCTTTCTGTCAATATGCGTTTTGTAGATTCTTTAATAACTCCATACGGCACTGAGGAAGAATATAAAAGAAATTATGATAAGTACATAACATCAATTATAAAAAATAATAAAGAATCATATTCTCAGCTTTACGGTGCAAATCTTCTAGAAGAAATTTGGTTATTTGCAATGAGAATGAGATTTTTTGATTTTGCATCAGAAGGGTATGATTTAATTCACGCTCACGACTGGACAACTTTTCCAGCAGCAATTGAATTAAAAAAAATGTTAAAAAAACCTGTCGCAGTGCATATTCACATTACTGAATATGATAAGAATGGAGGATTTGCGGGAAACCCAAGAATTCATGAAGTTGAACAATACGGAATGGATAATGCGGATGTTATTGTTGCTATTTCTAATAAAATTAAACAAACTTGTATAGAAAAATATCATCAAGATCCAAATAAAATTGTAGTAATTCACAATGGTGCAGAAGAATATCCTATTATTTCAATGGTAAAAACTGACATGAAACAAATTGAAGCTGATGACAAAATTGTTTTATTTGCAGGAAGAGTAACTTTACAAAAAGGACCGGAATATTTTATTGATGCATGTGCAAAAGTTGCACCACATGTTAAGAATGCTAAATTCATATTAGCAGGTACAGGAGACCTTTTACCAATGTGTATGGATAAGGTTTCAAGAATGGGTCTTTCAAATAGATTTATGTTTACAGGTTTTTATACAAAAGAAACAGCGATAAAATTATTTAACATGGCTGATATTTTTATTATGCCTTCAGTTTCTGAACCGTTTGGTCTTGTTCCATTTGAAGCAATGTGGGCAAATACTCCAACTATAATTTCAAAACAAAGTGGTGTATCAGAAGTTCTAAATCATTGTGTAAAAGTAGATTTTTGGGACACTGACAAAATGGCAGACGCAATAATAAATATCCTTAATGATAAAACTTTAAACAATATGCTAGTAAAACACGGTAAAGTAGAAGTAGAATCAATGACGTGGGATACAGTAGCACAAAAATGTTTAACACTTTACAATCAGATGGTTGTAAGACATTAATTAATTAAAAATTATATTCATTCCTTTCCAATATTATGGGAAATTATTGGAAACAAAATAGGGGATTAAATTTAGGGAAAAGAAGGGATAAAGGGAAAAATATGACAGCAAGCGTATGTTTGTATTTCCAGGTTCATCAGCCATTTAGGATGAGACCATATAGGATTTTTGATGTTGGAAGTAAACATAACTATTTTGATGATGAAAAAAATCACGCAATAATGCATAAGATTGCAAAAAATTGTTATTATCCTACAAATAATTTGATACTTGATTTAATAAGCGAAACTGATGGAAAATTAAAAGTTGCTTATTCGCTTTCAGGAACATTTATTGAACAAGCAGAAAAGCATGACCCGAAAATATTAGAATCATTTAAAGCGTTAGCAGATACTGGTTGTGTTGAATTCCTAAATGAGACATATTATCATTCACTTGCATTTTTGCGTTCAAAGAAAGAGTTTATAGAACAAATTAAAATGCATAAAAAGAAAATTAATGAATTATTTAATCAAAACACAAAAGTGTTTAGAAATACAGAACTAATATTCAACAACGAAATTGCACACGACGTAAACGAACTAGGGTATGAGGGGCTACTGGCTGAAGGGGCTGATAAGGTACTTGGATGGCAGTCCCCGAATTACCTTTTTTCTTTTTCTAAAAATAAAGAATCGTCTGTGGAATCAAAGAAATCAAGTACGGATAAAGGAATCAAAGTTTTGCTTAAAAATTACAGATTAAGCGATGATATTGCGTTTAGATTTTCAAATAAAAATTGGAATGAATATCCATTAACTTCGCAAAAATATGCGTCCTGGCTAAAAAGAAGTGAAGGGGACACAACAAATATTTTTCTAGATTATGAAACATTTGGAGAGCATCATTCAAAAGAAACTGGAATATTTGACTTTTTAGAACACATGCCAAAAAATATTATAAAAGAGGGCTTGGAATTCAAAACGCCATCAGAGACTATTGATTCATACAAGTCGATTGGACAATTAGATGTAAAAGATTATGTTTCATGGGCAGATATTGAAAGGGATATTTCCGCTTGGATTGGAAACCCAATACAAAATGCTGCATTCGACGAGATTTACAAAATTGAAGAAGAAATCAAATTAAAAGGAGATCCTGTTTTGCTTGACGAATGGAGAAAATTAACTACAAGCGATCATTTTTATTATATGTGTACAAAATGGAATGCAGACGGAGACGTACATAAATATTTTTCACCATACGAATCACCATACGACGCTTACATGAACTTTATGAATATATTAAAAGATGTTGCATTAAGATTAAAAATACATGTTAAAGATGAATCAAAGACAGAGTTAAAAAAAAATGAAAAATTAGAGCAACAGAAAATCGCAATCAAAGTATAATCATTATTAATATTCATCACTGTATTCATCATTAATATATTACTATTTATTAAAAAAATTAAGTATTATTTATTTAAAAAAAGAGGGAATAAACATGACACTGGATATTGTGACAGCTAAAAAGTATCTTTCAAATGTAGATAAAAAAAGCGTTTTTAAATTAAAAAGAGGTCACGAACTGTATAATCTTTCTGATTTGTATGAAGAATTAAAGATATCTTCAGACGACGATTTTAAACATCATGTAAATGAAAACAAAAATGATTTTGCAAATTGGGTTGCAGAGTGTATCGGTGATACGCACCTTTCTGAATCTATGAGAGAAACAAAAGACAAAGAAAAAACTTTGGAAAAAATAAAGGCGAGACTTTTTGTTTTAAAATTAATGACTATTTTAAAAGAAGATTTCGTTGACAATGAAATAACTGAGAAAGATGAAACAAAAGCAGAAAAATTATTTGAAAAAGAATTGGATAAAATTGAAAAGGAGTCACATGCTGTAACCTTTAATCATGATACTTCAAGACACGATATAAGTAATTTAAAAAATGATAAGGGAACTTTAAAGGATATCAGACAATATATTTCTGAGATGGAACAACACGAGAATGATATTGTAAAAGAATTATCAAACATAGAAAGTGAAAATAAAGGATTGAAAGATTTATTTAAAAAGAATTTTTCTCACGGGTTCTTGCTTGGTATGACTGCAGGAATTCTTGTGATGATTATTGGATTAAAAATTCTTTTGATGGTTACTGGTACTGGTGCTTAAATTAAGTAATTAATTTTATTTTATTATTATCATTTTTGTTATTATTATCGTCATTATTTTGTTTTTTGATTTGAGTGCGATTGATAAATGGGGTAAATGTTATAATAGTTCAGACGATTTTAAAAATTTTAATTAAGGTGAATTATGGTCGGGATATCTGGAGCAAAAGCGGACATTTGTTTTGAAGTGTCTTTTGAAGTGTGTAACAAAGTTGGCGGCATTTATACAGTTGTATCTTCAAAAGCAGAACATATGATGAAAAAATATAAAGAATATTATCTGTTCGGTCCATATTTTGAGAATAAAGTTCTTGATGAATTCGAACCTTATCAAATGCCAGAAAAGTTTGTCGCGACATGCAAAAAATTAGCACAAATGGGTATTGAAGTATATTTTGGAAGATGGAATATTAAGGGAAAACCCTGTGTGTTTTTGTTTGATTATAAGAATTTCTTTTCAAAAGAAGATGAATTAAAAAAATTCTATTGGGACAATTTTAAGATTGATTCATACGGAAGAGGTTATGATTTTTCGGAACCTATGATTTTTGCAACAGCATGTGGAATATTTATTGAACTTTTTAAATCAGAAATTCCTGAGAAAAAGGCAATAGTGCATTGCCATGAATGGATATCAGGTTTTTGCGGATTATATTTAAAACAAAAAAATGTTCCGGTGGGGACTGTTTTTACAACTCATGCAACAATGCTTGGTAGAACTATGTCAGGTTATGATGCTCCGCTTTATGCAAATTTATCTAATATAAACCCTTATGATGAAAGCTATAAAGCAAATATTCAGGAAAAACATTTAACAGAAGTTGCGTGCGCAAGTAATTTTGATGTATTCACAACAGTAAGTCCAATAACTGCACTTGAATGTGAAAAGTTGCTTTCGAAAAAACCTGATGTGGTACTTCTAAACGGACTTAATGTTAGTAAATTTCCAACTTTTGAAGAGGCTTCGATAAAACATAAATTAATAAGAGAAAAAATTAGATTGTTTAATTCCTATTTTTTTGGTCCGTATCAGAAAGTTGATTATGATAATTCTTTGTTTTTTTATACTTCTGGAAGATATGAATATAAAAATAAAGGAATAGATTTACTGATAAAAAGTCTTGGTAAATTAAATGAAGAATTAAAAAAGGATGAAAAATCAAAAACTGTTTATGTGTATTTTTTAATACCAAATGGAACAAGCGGAGTTAAAAATCAGATTGTATACAATAAAAATAAACTTTCAGAGATTAGAGAATATGTAAATAGATGTGTATATTCTATTGAAGAAAAGTTATTAAGAAATATTGTTAATGAAGGAGAAGTTAAGATAGATACTTTTTTTTCTGAGGAAAATAAGAAAGAAATAGAAAAATTAAAACGTGAGTTTCATACAAAAAAACTTTCTCCTCTTTTGCTTACGCATAATGTTTGGGATGAACAGCATAATGCAATTCTTTCTGCATTTTATGCAAATAATCTTGTAAATAAACAAGATGATAAGGTTAAAGTTGTTTATTATCCTCTTTACGCTGAGGACAATGATGGTGTTTTTAATCTTCATTATTATGAACTTGTGTCAGGATTTCATTTAGGAGTATTTCCATCGTATTATGAACCGTTTGGCTACACTCCATTTGAAAGTGTCGCACTTTCTGTTCCTGCAATCACTAGTGACTTAGCTGGATTTGGAAGATTTTTACGAGAAAATGATTTGGATAATGAAGGAGTTTATGTACTTGATAGAATGAACACGTCATTTGATGACGCTGCAAATAAATTGTGCACTATGATGAATGATTTTATTTCTTTGGATGTAAATAGCAGAGTTGATCAGAAAATTAAAGCACGAGATACTGCTACACATCTTGACTGGAATATTCTTATAGAAAAGTACGTTGAAGCGCATAATTTAGCACTTGAAAAAAGAAATTTGTAGTTTTTTAATAACTAGTTGGTTCTATTTGAAATGCCTTAACCAGCAAGCAGACTTGTATGCAGAATATGAGTACAGTTCAAATTGTACTTTCTAATTAGCACAATTATTTGCATAATCAATCAAGGCTGGTTGAGATATTTCTGACAAAAAAACAAATTTAACTTCCGATATATTCGTTAAATGTCTTTAATGCGTCTCTTTCGTCTTTTGCCTTAATAATAACTCTTTTATCAGGAAAGATTGTGAAATCTTTGAATTTTATTACTTTTCCAATTGTCTTTGATTTTTCTATTTTATCAAATCTTTTTCTAAGTTCTGTATTTTTGATTTTTTGTTTGATATAAAAAATATAAGTATTAGTTCCACAAAGTTTTTTTATTTTTTCATTATTTTTGTCGTTATCGTTATCAATATCTAAATGTTTGTATATTTTATTGCAAGGATTACAGTTTTTCCTTCTTTTGACTGACAATTTTGTCATTTCTAGAGTATTTAGATTAATGTAAATCATTTTTTCTTCAATTTTTGATAATGTTAAAAAATCAACGGCAATCGAAGTTGCAATAGATGCGACATTAGTGGTACAAAAGTTAGTCACTCCTTCAATTCCGCACGTTTCTCCTGATTTTTCATTCATAAAACATTCAATACACGGACCAGTTGGTGTAACTAAGAAAATACTTCCGATATTTTTTATCGCACCCGTATAAAGCCAAGTCAATTTGTTTTTTTTGCAATAATCATTTAGTAGAAATCTTGTTTTTAGATTGTCAGTGCAGTCTATGATTAAGTCTGAGTTTTTTAATCTCAATTTAGAATCATTTATATTTTCAGAATTTAAATCGATAAAATGTACATCTATTTTTTCACAATATTCTTTTAATTTTAATTTTGCAACATCTACTTTTGCTTGTCCTACATTTTTTGTATCGTACAAAATTTGTCTTTCTAAGTTTGTTTTGTCAATAATATCTCTATCAATCAAAATAAGTTTTCCAATTTCCATTCTAGCAAATAAATTAGCAACAATATTTCCAGTTCCGCCAACCCCTATAATTGCGACTGTCTTATTTTTAAGCAATTCATATTTTTGATTTACAAGTCTTGAACGAAGAAATATTTTTTCTTTTCTTTTTTGCATAATTTGTCTCCTGTTTTTTTATGAGTATTAGGTATGTTTGTGTTGTTTACTTTTTTTTGATTCTAATATTTCCTTACTAATGGGTGTGCAATCTAGCTCTTCTATGATTTTGCAGGCATTACATACGTCACCGCTGCAAGGCTCATTACATCTTTCGCAATACTTGAATTTATTATTTGGATTGTCTTTTACACTATTGTCAGGATTGTTGTTAGAACTGTTATACTTTTGCTTTAGTTCCGGCATAATCTCTAAGAAAGATTTTATTATTCCACTTTTTGTCGCCGGATATTTTTCTTCTAATGTATTTATTGCATCTCTTATATCTGCACGATAAGATTGTGTTATGTACGGACATTCCGCAAAGTCAACTTTGAAATTTTTTAATAGGCAAAATACTCGAGATTCTTTTTCTGATACGAAATATAATGGTTTTATGCGTCTTACATATTTTTCATTGTCATTAAGGCCTGCCATTGGTCCTAATGCTGCATTTTGTTTTTGGTGTCCTTGTATTACATTCATAATAAATGCTTGTGATTCGTCATCTTGATTGTGTCCTGTTACAAGTTTTGTTGCTCCCAATTTTCGTGCATAAACGTTTAACAGCACTCTTCTAAATACTCCGCAAATTGTGCACGGTTTTTTACCAAATTTTTCGTATGCTACAGGTGAAAGTTCATCAAGTGTTTTTCCAAATACTTCTTTAAACGAGGCAGTATGAAGTTCGATATCAAAATTTTTACAAAACAATTCTAAATCTTCTTTTGTCTTGTTACGATATCCCAAAATACCTTCATCAATCATTAATGCAAATATCGGGATGTTTCTTTCTTTACAGAATAAATTTGTGAAGTATAATACTGTAAGCGAGTCCTTTCCCCCACTTGTTGCAACACAAACTTTGTCTTCTATATCAATCAAATGGTATTTTTTGATGGTTTTTGTGATTTTCTCTTCTAATTGGTAAAAGAAATGCTCTTTACAGTAAGGTCCATTTTGCAATTCTATTACTGCTTTTCTTTCACATTTGAAACATTTCATGATTTTACCCTTTTAGTTTTGTTCAACAAAGTCTTTACCGGCAAGCAACACGGTATGCACTATTATCTTTGCACTTTCAATCGTAGTAAATATTGGAACAATTATTAACGCAATACTATACAAGGCCGGTAGAAAGACTTTGGACAAAACCATTTACCCACCGGATATTACTGATAATATTCTTATTTTGTCTTTTTCTTTTACAATTTCATCTTCTGTCACAACTTCATCATTTATTACGACAATAGAAACTGATGATAGAATGGATAATTGCTTTAGAATATCTTTTACGCTTGTAGTATTAGATAATTTAACTTTTTTGTATTCGTTATCTTTTTCTACAAACACTTTTAATTCTGCTTCTTTAACTATATTTTTACTTGACTTTTTCATGTTTTCCCTCTAGAGACTAATTCCCTATTAGTATAATATAGATGTAAATATTCTCGTTTATAAAACTATTTAGAAGAGAGTATCGGAAATATTCTTACTGGCTTTTACATGTAGTGCAAATAATAGTGTAAATTAGAAGTATACTTTGGAACCTGACAATAAGTGTGTCACCAGTAGGTAGCTACAGATAGAAAGGTTTATAAATGTGTTTCACTAAAAGAAATTTTATGGCAGTTACTGATATAATTATAGCGCTTGGAATCATTGCGGCACTTGCATTAGTTTTATACATGTCAAAAGAAGTATTTCGTTGGGATAGAACACTTTTTTCTGCAAAAGGTATACTTTTCTCAATAATCGGATTTTTTGTATTAGTTATTGTAGTCGGAAGAATAATTTTAACGACATTAATTCAGGTAATTTTCGATGTTGCATTATTTCCGCTTTGGATATTCTTAGGCGGAATTGTTGGATTAGTTGGCATTTTCTACTTTGGTAAACTATTTAGACAGTGGTAATTATAATTTTAAGTTATTATTATTAAATAAGTTATATTTCCTAGTATTATTAAATAATATATATTTCTTAGAATTTATTTAAATTGATAAAAAACTAATTTAAAAGTTAAGAAATAACATAAAATTAAAAAATAATATAAAAGTCAAAAAACAAAAAAATAATTATTTTCTATTACTTTCATACAAAACAGGTTCTTTTTCCTCAGGAGAAAGTGATCCTACTTGTTTGTCAAGTGTTATAATATATCTAACTCCATTTAGGCTTATAATTTCTTTTGCAACTTCTTGATTTGCTGCGATTTTATATCCTCTAAAAAAAGTTCTTGTATTAAGTTGTTCTGATACGATTTCAGACACTTTTGAATCAAGTCTATCATCAAATGGTGGCACAATTTGAACATTGCCTTCTTTTGCATCACTTAACCATTTTTCGAATTTTGCTTTTTCTGCTAAATCCTTTGTATTTTGTTTAGAAAGGTTACTTGAGTTAATTCTGCTATTTATATCACTTAAATATAAATTTGCATACTCAATTGTTTTTTGTAATGCTTCTTTCAAATTTACTTTTCCATTATATAGAGAACCAATTACGATGTATGACTGAAGAACGTTATCGATGTCTCCTGTTTTTGCATATTCTCGTCCAACAGTTGTAAATGCATCTCTAAGTAAAAGTAATCTTTTCATACCAGTTCTTTTATCTAGTTCTGGAATATTTTTAAAAACGTAAGTTGTATCAAATTTGTCTCTTTCATTGTTTACAATTGTTTGTGGAACAAAAGAAGGTACATTATGATTTGCTGCATTTTCTTCTTGTTCTGCCATAATTGCATCTAGTGTAGTTAAATCAACTTTAGTTCCATTATCTGATTCTGATGTTGTTTGAGCAACACATAATTCATTTTTGTAATTAAAAAATATGTTTAATTTTTTATCTTTATCAGTTGGTAATAAACCATTACAAGCTGCTAATATTGGATCTATTAAAACTACTTTTGCCTTTTTATAATTTTCAGTGGTTGCTATTTCTTTATAATTAATTAATTTTGAAAGATTATTTCTTATGACTGCTACTTTATCTTCATCGTCATTTAATCCGGAAAAATTTAATTCTATTCTTTGTGTTGGTATTATTTTTTCTTTTAAAGTTTCATAATATTTATCTGCGGCACTTACAGAACCAAATAATGATGCAACTACTGATAATAATACGATTGATTTATTTAGTTTCATCTGTTCACCTTTGGTACATATGTATTACATTGATTAAAATATGATTTAACTTTTACTTGCTCTTCATTTCTTAACTCAGTTTTTACTTCTTTTGAGTTATCTCCTTTGTACGCAGTAACTTTAAATATTCCATCTTCATACTTGAAAGAAATTTTTGTTATGTCTCTTGTTTGATCTTGACTTATATAATTTTTATTACCAAATCTTTTTAACCAATCTCTTAGACCACAATCTTCAAGTGCTTTTTTTGCAAATTTTGCAACTTCTATGTCTGTCTTATCTCTTGTATTAACTTGTGATATTTTTCCATTTTTAGTATTTGGTATATTTTCAATATTCCAGATGTATCCATCTTCTACTCCATCTTGATTTGGATCAATTGAAATATAATTTGAATTAAATTGAAGAAATCTACTCATTTGATATTCTCCAAGTTCTAAATTACTATAAATTCTATTTTGTTCCGCTTCAATTCTTGCTGCACTATCTTTTGCTGCAACAGTTTCTTCAAGTGATGCAATTGTCGACGAAGATTCTTTTTTCTGAGTAAGAGTTTTTGCTAAAGTTTCGTCTTTTCTCCCGAAATTAGAGCCAAGTTTTAGTGCTGCTCCTCTTGCAGTTTTTAATGAATGTTCTAAAATTTCAAAACCATCAGCATCGTATTTTGCTTCTTTTTTTAATATTGCAATTCCTGAATCTGGTGAAATTGATTCTGATGATGCTTTTTTATATTCTCCATCAAAAATAACGTATAATGCTTTAACTTGATTTATTGTATCTAAGAATCCATTATATTTTGCACTTTCAGTATATACTGCGACTAATTTTTCTGCATTTTTTATTTCTTCAAGTGATTTTGGTCTAGCAATCAACTCTCTTGCAAGAGCAACATTTTTTGTTTCTCCTTCTTTAACTTTACTTCCAAGTGATATCGATGTTTTTCCGGTATACAAAAGAACACAAACTGTAATTGCTGCAGCTGCGGTTCCAACTTGTACTATTTTTTTAAAAACTGGATCGGTGTGCCATCTATTTATTATCTTTTCTTTCAAAGATTCGTTTGAATTTGATGAATTCATTCTTGAATTAAAAGCCATTTTATTTCGCCTCACGAAGATTTGATTCATTTATTATATAATCAGCAATTGCATAAATAGTTTGAGCTGCTTTAAACAAAAGCATATTTCCTTTAAAATCTGATATTCTTGTTTTAGGAACTATTTTTCCAGCAGTTCTATCAATTGTTATGTGATAATATTCTTCACCTAAAATAGTTTTTTTCATATCGGGGTGTGTAAGAATAATTCTGTCTTTTGGATAAGTAATTCTATATGATGCTATTTTACTTATGATATCAACATCATTTTTATTATCGCAATTTTTAAGATTAAATACGTTATCACCTTCGTATCTTGCAATTCTTCCATCAGCAGTTGGTAATAATGAATTTAGACCATAATTAAGCATGATGTATGCAGGAGTCATTCTTGCATTGTATAATGCTTGTTGTACTTCGTTAATTCCAACATTATTTACTATGTGTATTGTATTGTTTAATGAATTTCTAATTTTTTCCATTTCTTTAAGTACTAGAGGAAGATTAATTGAGTCTTCTTTACGAGCAACTTCTAAATCTGCTAATAATCCTTGGATGTTTTCTCCTGATTTACTGCTATCTATTATTTTTTGAGTTATTTGATTAACTTTTTCTTGATTAACTTTTGGTACGTAGTTGTCAAAATAAGTTAAAAATTCTTCCATACTTTGAACATTTTCAAAAGCATTTGCAATTTCTCTAAGTGATGAATCTTTACTTTTTTCATATTTTGAACTTAATACATGTGCAAATTGCCAAAGTATATTTGCTGATTGACTTGGAGATGCTAAATCTGCATTATATACAAGAAGTTTGTGGTCTGCTTCAATTGCTGGTTCTAAATCAGTTTCACGACATCCTGCTCCAAAATCTAAAAGTACATAATCAAAATCACTATTTTTTATTTCGTCCATTAAGAATTGAACAAATTCTGGATGTCTTGTTCCAGCGTTAACCATTTCAACATTTTCTCCATTTCTTGGTAACATTGCGTAAAAATTAGCAAATATTTGATTAAACATGCTTTTTCCAGAAGCTTTGTATTTTGATGTAAATTCTATCATATATTGTTCTTTAATTAATTCTTTTACTCTTTCATCCCTAACAAGATTGATGTCACCATTTAGTGCTTCTGCTTTCATTTTTTCTAAAACTTTTTTCTCAAGTGAACTAACATCTTTTGTGCTTTTTAGTTTTTCATATTCTGGTGTTCCATTTTTTTCATGGCCCATCTCATCTAATTTTATTAAGATTGGAGAAATTTCATCATTATATTTTTTAATTGCCGCTTCTAAACTTCCAGGAGTTTTATTGTATTTGTGCGAAAGAATAGTTTCATACGAGCTTTTGTATTTTCTTTTTTTAAGTTCTACTAATTGATCTAGTACGCTGTCAATATAGTTTAAATTAAGTTCTACTGATGGTTCATATTCAATAACTCCATTTTTTTCATCAACAAATTTAAATGATTGTTTTAGTTCGTCATTACTTTTATATTCTTTTAATAATTCGCCTAATTCATTAAAATCACTTACTGGTCGCATTTGTCTTGGTTTATTTGTAGTTCTGTCTGGATTATGAATAGAATAAATAAAGTCACCAGTTGATGGGCCTGCAAAATCAAGATCTACTAAAAGAACTTTTTTTCCTCTTGCAGCAAGTGCTGTTGCAACTGTTCCAGAAATGAAAGTTTTACCTACTCCACCTTTACCTGAATTGTTCGATATTATTACTGGTTTTTTTGTGCTCATTGTAATCCATCCCTGTTACTACTATAGGTTAGTAACCCTTTAATATATAAATCTTTCTATGTGCTTTAATTGTATTTCTTATTAATTTGTGACTATTTTATTTGTTGTAATTTTATTTCAAATAATGATGGTTCTTCTGGGAATTTTTCATTATCTTTGTGATATTTAGACATAATCAAAAGTGATTTGTCTTCTTTAATCTCATCGTGAATTTTTGTTATTCTTTCTTTGACATATTTTTCTAAGTCATTTAATATTTTTGTAATTTCAGGAACTGCTTGCAAATTAGTCATACTAAATTTGTAAAATTCTGTATCACTCATAATTTTTTCATGATAAGATAATCTTATTTTTTCAAACATGTCACTTGTATTCTCGACTGCAAAAGGATTATTTATAGAAATATTTTCTATGAGTATGCTGTATAATGATATTACTTCTTTGCAATTTATTTGCAATTTATTTTTTGATTCTTCAGATAATGAATTTAATTGTTCTTTTATGCTGGTATTTGCATTAGATACTGCTGTTTGAACATCTATTATATAATCGTTTAAGAAGTTATTATATTTTTCAATTATTGGTTGATATTCTACTAATTTATTGTATAACGTTTCTGCATTATTTAATTTATCAGATATTGATTGGCTTATTTTCTTAATTGATTCTGGTTTTATTTCTATCTCTTCTGGAGTGTGTTTTTTAGGATTATAAGTACGATCTAAAATTTTTTTTACTCTAAGAGATTTTGTGTATTCTTCAATTGAAAAATTATTTGTAATTAGATTTGCAATTTCAACTTTTGCATCAGTATCTTCCATATTTGATGTTATGAATTTCCATAACAAATCTTGTAAATTGTGTGCATCAACAATGAATTCTTTTATTGGTTCGAGAGTTCTTCTTTGATAGTACATTTCTGTTAAATATTGATTTGCATAATCATCAGTTTTGAATGAAACAAATGTTTTGTAAGGTGATTTGTAAAAAGTAAGTAATTCACTGTAAACTTCATTTCTTAAATCTTGAGAGGGATTGGTTTCAATATTTTCTTCTAATTTTGTTTCAAGTTTTTCTTCTTTACTAGATCCAGAAAAAAAAGTTTTTTTCTTTTTTGGAGAAATTAATATTTCTTCATCACTAACTGTTTTAATAGGAGTTTTGGTAAGAATAGTTGGTGTTGGTTCTATGGAATTATTTTGTTCAAGTGGTGTTTTAAATGTTGCTTCTGGTTGGTTTATTTTTCCCTTTTCTTCTATGTTACCTTTTGCGCTTTTCATTTTTTCATCACTCGTTTCCTAATACATATGTAATCACTGTACAGTACTGATATAGTCTATAATTTATTTATAAACTTTTTTATTCTGCCGCAGTAGTAAAAAAACAAAAATTAAGTGAATAAACCAGAAAAAAGATAAAAACTGGACAAAAATATAGAAAATAAATAAAAAAAATGAACAAAATAGATTATTTACTCTTTCTTATCTTCAGCTTTCTCTTCTTTAGGGAAAAGAACTTCTAACTTTTCTTTTCCTTCTTTTGAAACCTTAAGATTTACTTGAGCAGTACCTTCAAAGATTGTGTTTCCAGCTACAGTTTTTCTATCTTTACATCCTTTTCTTTTTGGATTGTATCCAATACCTGATGCAAGGAAGATTTTCTTCTTTTGTACTCCATCTAAATCTTTTCTCATTGGAAATCCTGATGCGTCAGAACCACCAGTAACTTCTAGAATGTTATCTTTAGTCTGTGCAAGTTGAACCTTGTCACCGATTTTTTTACCCATTAGAACTCTTGTATCGTCGTTCTCTAATAGAAATTTATATGTTCTTCCTGATCCTTTTTTAGCGTCTCCTACAGAAACGTGAAATTTTGCCATTGTTTTAACTCTCCCCGAGCACTTTCGATATACGAAAACTCAGTATTTAATGTAAATTTTGAGGTGTTTATAAATTTTGGGGTGCTTCTGAGTGTGTTCCAAGAGTCTCACCTGCTTGTTTCGTAGAGACATTTGAATTTATGTGAGAAAGTGAGTGGATAGTAATTGTATTTGCTAGTTTAATTGTGGAGAATGTAATCAGAAAGAGTGATAACTTTTGTGTGGCAGCCAACAGACTTGGGACACGCTCTGGTTTTTAGGAGTTCCAACATATTTTACATTATTAGCAACGATTTTACTTAATCTGATTTATTTACAGTATGTCTCTCTAAATTTCTTCCATGTTGTTGTTTCAAAGCATTAAAAACATGCTCATTAATATTTCCGATAGAATTGATAATTAAATGTACTTTAGCTTCACGCAATAATTCGTGTTTTCCATTCAATAAATCATTTAAAAATTTTGCTTTTTCATCAGTTTCTTCTGGCCATATATCAGTTTGAAATATACTGTTTTCATATCCTCTGTAAATTCCTATTCCTTCCTTTTTGGCAGAAAGACATGGATAACTTATAAACTGATTAATTTTCATATATTCTTTTGTAAAATTCATATATTGTCGATTAATCGCCCAAATTGATGTAGGTTCCATAATGTGTTGCGGATAATTTGTGTCAATAACATAAACAAGCCCGTCTCGATGAATATCAGTAAATTGTTTTGGCACAATTAATGTTGCATCTCTTCCATTTGTTTCTAATTCTACATTAAATTTATTTCCGCTATGAATTAAATTACCCTGGACAAAATTAAAAAAACCTGCATCATTTTCCTTTTCAGAAACAAAATAGAATTCATTAGGTTGTTTTCCTTTTGCAAATAACTTAGAGTTATTATTTCTTGCTACTTCAACAATCTGGGCACTTATTTTATTTGACATTAATAATTGAAAATAAATGACTATTTTTAAAGTTTTCTTTTGAAACCACTGCGAAGTTAATATATTTTGAATTCCGTGTTTTTAAATTA
>JBAZVA010000002.1:0-628 GCA_041661165.1 Candidatus Woesearchaeota archaeon
TTTTTAATCCTGCTAATCTTTTTGTTGATTCTTGGAAATTATGAAAACCAATCAAATAGTAGACTGGTTTAATTATTTCTAATTTTCTGAAATTTTCAATTTGATATTCTTTTAGACGTATCGCGAAATCAGGTTGACAGTATGCAACTTTTGTTTCTAAGAAAAAATCTTTATGTTCAAAGTCAGGGACGTTGTTTTCTTCGTCTCCTATGTATCTTAGTTCCGGATACATTTGGCTTATTATTTTTTCAAAGCGCGTTCCTATTAGAGTTTGAACTGATTCCATGTTTTGAATTTTGATTTGTGCTGTTCATAATACTTTCAAGTCCCAAAGTCGGGACAAAATGTTCATAAATATACCCAAAATGTTTTACCGGCAAGCAAAACATTATCCAGCAATTAATTTAGTTCTTTAGAATAAATAATTATGTTAGTACTATTATTTGTAATACGAGCAAGGCCGTAAAAACATTTTTCAAAATGTCAAAAATCCCAAAAGATTTATAAACTGAACTTACATCCCACCCTTTATGGCATTCGAGATTATAAAGCAAAAATTACTAAAAGAAGACATATTTTCCAACATCTTAGGTCAAAAGCCTACAAAAATAGCACTTACTAGTGCATT
>JBAZVA010000002.1:638-27601 GCA_041661165.1 Candidatus Woesearchaeota archaeon
AGACACGTAATCGTGGAAGGAGCTCCAGGTATTGGTAAAACTACGCTTGTTAAAAGCATCCCAGAACATTTGCCTGATTTAGAAGTTGTAAAAGATTGTTCTTATCATTGTGATCCAAAAAATCCAATTTGTCCTGAATGTATTTCTAAAGTAAAGGCAGGAGAAAAATTATATTCTATTATGCTTCCTGGTTCAAAACGTTTTGTTAGAATTCAGGGTTCGCCAGATTTGACTGTCGAAGATTTACTTGGTGATATCGACCCAACTAAAGCAATGAAATTTGGTCCTGCATCAATTGAAGCGTTTACTCCGGGGAAAATATTTAAAGCAAATAGAGGAGTTTTATTTTTTGATGAAATAAACAGATGTCCTGAGAAATTGCAGAATGCATTATTACAAGTTTTAGAAGAAGGTTATGCAACAATTGGTTCTTATGACGTTGATTTGCCTACTAACTTTATTTTTATTGGTACAATGAATCCACAGGATTCTACCGGAACTGAAAAATTGTCTGATGTATTTTTGGATCGTTTTGATATAATCAAAATGACTTATCCTGAAAATGTCGCAATTGAAACAGAAATATTAAAAGAGCATGCTAAAAGATTAAAAGAAGTAGAAATTTCCAACGAATTAATTGATATTTTAGTAAATTTTGTAAGAAACTTAAGAAACCCAAACAAAGTTGAAAGAATGCCCTCGGTTCGTGCAACTATCGGACTTTATGAAACCGCACAATCAAATGCGTTAGTAAGAGGAGTAAAGATTGTAGAATTTATTGATTTAAAAAATGCTTTTGAAACTGTGCTTGTTCATAGAATAAAATTAAAACCATCACTAAAATATTTAATGACCACTTCTGATTTTATTAATAAGGAATTGGCATCGTTTGTCGAATCAAAGCCAGAGTACGCTAAATTTTCTAAATATATGTCCGGTTCAAGTGGCGAATCGGAACGTCCCTAGTGAACCTGACTCTGAAGACAAAAATGTAGAAACTTCACTTAATGATAAAAAGAAGTTAGAACAGGCAGAAGGATTTCTTGGTAAACGTTATGATGAAGATTATGACAAATTAATGAATAGTGTTCTTAATAATGAAAAGGAAGTTTTGGAAGAAGGCGGAATAATAAAAGATGTTCTTAATCAAAATTTAAGTTCTTTTTCTCCGAATGTTTTGTTTGAACATTTAGTAAAAGATTACAAAAATGCTAAAAATATTTATGGTGAAAGTCTTCTTAGACAAATTACTGGCGAATCTTCAGAAGCACTTGAAAAAAATATGAAATTTCCAGAATATCAAAGACAAATCAATATGAAGATTAAGAAAAAAGTTATGGATTTGAAACGAAAAGGTTTCATAACAAAAGATATGGATATTACAGAGAAAGGTTACGAACTTGCAAGTCTTGCACTTTATGTTCAGGAACTTGATCACATAATGTCAAAAGGATTTATGGGTGAGCATATTCACAAAGAGAAATCATTTTATGGCGGAAATGAAGATGAAAAGATTTTTAGGAAGGGAGACAGATACAGAGATATTGCAATAAAAAGAAGTATTGATATTGCTATAAGACGAGGTCACACTCAAATTGGAAACGAAGATCTTCGTGCATTTGAAAAGCAGTCAAAAGGAGAGCAATATATTGTTTATGCAATTGATGCTTCTGGCTCTATGAAAGGAAACAAAGTCGATGTTTGTAAAAAAGCTGGAGTCGCACTTTCGTATCACGCTATTGAGAACAAGGATAAAGTTGGTCTTATTGTTTTTGGAGAAGACGTAAAAGACGCAATTATGCCAACAAACAATTTTCCGTTACTTCTTAGAACTATTACGCGAATTAAGGCTGCAAAAGAGACTAATATATCTGATGCTTTGAAGAAATGTATCGAGATGTTTCCTAACGAGGAAAATATTACAAAACACGTTTTAATGCTTACCGACGCACTTCCTACATCCGGTGAAGATCCGTTTAAAGAAACACTTGAACAAGTTTCGTTATCTCGGTCGCACGGAATTACTATTTCTGTTGTTGGGATTAATTTAGATAAAGATGGAGAAGAATTTGCAAAGAAAATTGTTGAGATTGGTCAAGGAAAGTTTTATGTTGTAAATGACGTTGATGAATTAGATAGAATTGTGCTGACAGATTATTATGGGTTTTCTGAGAAATAAAAGTTGTAGAAAATAATTATCTTATTTTGATTATATTTAGTTAGTATAAATTAAATTATCAAGTGTTTTCATAGGTTCCATCAAAGTATTATTATATTAATTTAATTTTTTGTGTGTTAATTCAAATAAAACGTATATTGAACCAACATCACGTGCAAATGTATAAGCAGACATTTCGTAAGTTCCATTTATTTTTTTCGATTCAAAAACATTTAGTTTTACTGCTCTTCCTTTGATGTTGTCTGCCATAATTCCTCTTGGTACTCTTATATCGGGGCGTCTTAAAATTTTGTCAGTAAATGTTCTTTGAGAATCATATAAAATATATCTTTCTGCATCTTTTTGTGTAATAGAATTTGGTTCATTTAATGTTGCTATACCTCCTAATCCTGGAGTGCCTTCCATTTCATAAGCTGATTGAACCATGGCTGTAAATAATTGTCGTAGATTTGTTTCTTCTGGTATAATTCTAACTTCTAACGGAGTTCCTGTAGGTATTCCCGCATTTGCTTCGTTTGGTTTTGGATTATACTTTTCTAATACTTCGTATCTCATATCTTTTATTGATAAACAGTTATATTTAAATCTTTCGTATTGTTACTACTTTTAAGAGACGTTGAAACGAAAGATATTTAAATTCAGTAATTTGTATATCTTCTAATGAGAATATTAGAAAAATTAAGAACGGCAACTAAAAATTATGTAGATGACAATTTAGAAGATGCAATTAAGGACTATAATCATGCATTGGTACTTGATGGTAACAATGCATTTGGACTTTATGCACTTGGGAATATTCATCTTGAAAAAAAAGAATTTAAAGAAGCAGAAGAGTATTATAAACGTGTTTTAGAACTAGATTCAGAGAATATACTATCAAGAATTGGATTATCACAGACGTATCTTAGATTAGGAAAATTCGAAGACGCTTCTAGAGAACAGATTAAAATATTAGAAAAAACTCCACAGAATATTAATGTAAGAGCCGATTTAGGTCATAGTTATGTTGGTATGAAACAATATGATGATGCTATTAGAGAATATTCAATAGTAATTAATCAAGGTTTAACACCTATTTCTTTTGGTTGGATACATTCTTTTTCTGGACAGAAATATACAAGGAATGCACAGATATGTCAAAGAAAATCTGAAAAACAGAATATACTTTTAGCATATTTTGGATTAATTGAAATGCATCATAAGAAAAATGAAAATCGACAAAAATTAAAATATATTTATCAATTAGAATTATTTGAATTGAAAAGTAAAGTAACTAATTTTTTATACTCATTAAAACCTTAAAAAATATTTCAATTCGATTTTTAATATTCTCTATAAACTTATTTTATTCTGAATTTATTTAAGTGTTTGCACTCATCACAATGATATATGACGCAATCGTTTGAGATTCTGACTCTGCAATTAAATCCCGGTAAAATATATTTATTACATTCACCGCAGAATTGTCTTTTTAATTCGCTATCTAGTCGAATGTTTTTTGACATTGCAATTTTTCTTGCTAGGAAAACATATCTGTTTGCCAATCGCTTATTTTTCTTGACTGTTTCTTTTGCAAGCGAGAATAATTGTTTGATTATGCTATATGTATCGCTATCTACATTTACATGTTTCTTTCTACTTCTAACGATTTTAGATGTGACTTTGTTTGATTTATCTTTTATTATTTTGTTATCTTTTCCGACTTTATTATCCATATGTACATTTGACAAACGTTTATTTAAAAAAGTGCTGTTTGAGATGTGTCCAAAGTCTTCATACCGGCTTTTACATAAAGTGCTAATAATAGTACCAATAATTACTATGATAGAACAAGCAATCAGTATAAGTGCATACTGTTCTGCTTGCCGGTATGAACTTTTGGGACACAACAGTTTTATAAATAAAAAGAGCCTTTTTTTAGGTATGGTTAAAGATGATAATTCTAAGTTGAATAAGAAAGATTTAATTGATAAAGAATTAAAGGATAAGATAATCGTTGAGACACAGAATGAGATAAAGGATGAAGTAAATGAAAAGTCACTTAGCATAACAAACGATTCTAAAGAAAAATTAATAGGATTTCTTGGAACTCCAAAAGATCCATTAAAGGGTAAAAAGTTAGTTATTATGTGTCACGGATATACGGGCCACAAAAATAATGTTTTCTTTTCTATGCTTTCTAAACTTTTAAACGAGCAAGGATATTATACTTACAGATTTGACTTCGCAGGAAACGGCGAAAGTGAAGGCAAATTTGAAGAAAGCACAATTACAAAAGAGATTGAAGATATTAAGTCCGTCGGATTATATTTTACTGAGAAAGGTTATGATTTATTGTCAATCTTAGGCCATTCTAAAGGTGGAACGGATGTTTTGATGAATCAAACAAAATATCATGGTGCTAAAAGCGTTGTTGCTTTGGCAGCAAAAGTATATGGTGCGAAAGGAATGGATAAAAAATATTCTAAAGAGCAAATGGAATTACTTGAAAAACAAGGTTTTTTTCTTTTTGAGAAAAAAGGAAAAATATTCAAAATTTCAAAATTAAATATTGACGATAGAATAAAAAATTATGCGGATATAAGAGAAAAATGTGAGCAAATTTTAGTTCCTGTATTATTAGTTCATGGAACAAATGACATAACAACTCCTGTTGATGAAAGTAAGGATTTGATAAAAGTGTTAAATATGAAATCAACTTTAAAAACTATTGAAGGCGCAGATCACAATTTTACAAATGAAGAGCATCAAAAAATTATGTTTAATACAATAACAATATTTTTGTCGTGGGTGGAACGTGGACATTTTTAATGATTTTGTAAGTCTGTTTACAGACAAAAAATTTGAAAACGTAATTCGGATTAGAAATAACTTTTTTCAAATCACTGAAGAACAAAATAAAATTCTTGCAACTCTTAAAGCTAAAAGAATCAAAAACCCGGAATTTATAGGCGAATTTCTTGGAACAGTTATTGTGTATAAAAAGAGATTTGAGCCATCAATAACTTTAATTAAAAAATTATCAAAAATGACTGATAGAAAAGTTACTGTAAATGAAAAAGGAGAATTTTTATTTTTATGCGGGAGAAATTTGCTTAGGCAATCTGTTATAGGTTATACTGATACTGTAAAAAAGAATGGAATGGTAATTGTTTGCGACCATGAAGGTTTATGTCTTGGATATGGAAGACTACTTGTTTATTTTGATAATAGATTATCTGCAGAAGACGTTGTTGTTAAAAATTTGCTTGATTTAGGAGATTTTCTAAGACGAGAACAATCAAAGTAGTTTTAATTATATATTTTGGTAATATTTCTACCAGCACGCAGAACAGTATGCATATAATGAATACAGTTCCAATCGGAGTTTCTAATTAAAACAATTATTAGCGTAATAAATTAAGGCTGGTAGAAATATATCAGACAAAACCAATTATTAAAATAAAAAAATTAAAAGAAATCGTTTCTTCTATTGACATTAACCTTCTTTGGAATAACTTTACTCCACGCTTCAGGCATTGGCATACTTTTTAATTTTATTTGTTCTTTATTCTGGTCAATATCGTGATGCACTTGCTTTTCTTGCGCTTGAATTTTTTGAAGCTCTTCTTCTTTTTGTTTTTGGATTACTTTTTTTTCGTATTCTAATGATTTCCATTCATCTTTTAATTTTAATTTTTCTTCTTTTAACACCATTCTTTCTGCTTCAAGTTTTTTCTTTAATGATTCTTTTTCTTTTTTTATGACTTCTAAAAGAGCGGTTCTTTTTTTGAGATTTTCTTTTTTATTCAAATCGGTTTTTTTTCTTAATTCGGTTTGCATTTTTTCAAGTTTCTTTCTTAATAAAGCAGTTTTTTTATTTTCTCTCTCAACTTCTCTTTTTTTTGAAAGTATTACTTTTTCTTCTTTTTTAAGTTTAACTTTAACTTGTTTTAACTTTTTTTGTAAACCGTCGCTTGATTTGTTTTTTTTCATGTTTTAACTCTCTTTTATTCGAGGATTTTTTTTAATCTTCGTTATTACATCATCATCTAGGAATTTTGTTGATAATCTTGTTTTTTCTTCTGATTCAACTTTGAATGGAGTGTTTGTTACTTTTGGATCTTTTTTGTCTTCTGTTCTTTTGTCAACGTATATACTTATTTCCTTTGAATTTGCACGAAATAACCATCTAAAAAGGTAGTATCCTAATATACACATGAGTACTACGAATAAAATCACAAATGCACCAACGATGGTTGAAGATACCATTTTTAACTACTTTCCTTAAGTTATTACCTAGTGATAATCAATTGTGCTAACTATATAAATATTTCTGTGTGCATGATACTATATTTATAAACAAAAGAGGAATTTAAGTTATATATGATAATAGACATTCACGCACATCTGGATTACAAAAATGATGATGAAATTGCCAATATGGTCAAAAATGCGAGAGAAAAGGGTGTATTTTTAATTTTAAATAATGGTTTAAATGTTGTTTCTAACAGAAAAACTCTTGAACTTGTAAAAAAGTACGATTTGGTAAAAGCTGCGCTCGCGATTTATCCTGACGATGTTTTGCAGATGAGTGATGTAGAAATTGATTCTGAGCTTGAATTTATTAAAAAACACAAACCAATAGCAATAGGAGAATGCGGGCTAGATTATGCATCAAATTTACTTCCTAATCAAAGAGAAAAGCAGATTAAGACGTTTGAAAAACATATTTTACTTGCAAACGAATTACATTTACCCTTAATAGTGCATTCAAGAAAAGCAGAAATTGATGTAATTGATACACTTGAAAAAATGAAGGCTAAAAAGGTGATTTTGCATTGTTTTTCCGGTAGAAAACAACTGATTTTGAAGGCACTCAAACTTGGATATTATTTTAGCATTCCAACAAATGTGACGCGAAGTTTGCATTTTCAAGAGCTTGTAAAACAAGTTCCTATTACTCAACTTTTCGCTGAGACTGATACGCCCTTTCTTTCACCCGTTAAAGATGCTGAAAATGAGCCTGCAAATGTTATTTTCTCGTACAAAAAGATAGCAGAACTAAAGGGAATGGATGAAACTGAAGTCATTAACTCTATTTTTATGAATTACCAGAAGCTGTTCTTGTAAGATATGACTATGTTGTGAAAGTTTTTACCGACAAGCATAGCCGCGTTGCACTTGGCTACCTCTTAAGAGGTAACAGTATGCAGCAACTAAGTTTGTTCTTTAGAATAAACAACTAAACTGGTACGATTATTTACGCCATATGTGAAAGGTCAGTAAAGACTTCCGTTGAGTTAGGGACAAGAAACTTTTATATACTCCAATAATTCTTTTTTATTCATGGCTAAAGGGGAACATCACACTCATCACGTGGAACATAATTCGCATCATACTGATGAACATCATAATTCTGAAGGAAGTGGTAGTAATATCAAGTTTATTATTGCTGGAATAATTGGTGCGCTTTTAGTTATTGCATTAGTTCTTTTTCTTGTAAATCGTGTTTCTGATAGTGACGTTCCTAAAGTTGATGATAGTTCTTCTGTTATTGCTGATATAAAAGAAATTGTAGAAGATAAAAAAGAGGAAGTTATTGAAAAAGTTCAGCAATTATCTTGCGAAGAACAGGTAAGACAATTAACTCCAAGTACTGTTAAATTAACGAAGAACTCTATTGATACAGTTTGGGCATATAATAATAAAAATAATACTTTAAACAAATGGACTGATGGAAAAACAATGAGTTCTATAAGATTTATCAGATATTATTTATCTGCAGGAAATGTTTACAAGGGAGATAAACCGTTATCGGGAGAAGCACATTATTTTATTTATGAAAATAAGGATATATATTTTGAGATTAATCCATTATTAAAAGAAGATGTTGATACTTTAGATATTAAAGAAGGATATGGTGGACAGTTGTTTTATACACAAGAATTTAAGGTAAATGATTTAGGAATTGTTAGTTGTGTTCTTAGAAATTTGAAATAAATAGTATTTTTTTCTCTTAATTTTCTTGATTAATTAATATGTTGTTTGACAGTAATTTCTAAATTACTTATCATGTCATAAACGTTATTTCCGCGAAATTGAAATTTCTTTTTTTCTAACTCTGCACAATAATATAATAATGTTCCTGGAATTTTGTTTAGTTCTAACTTTTCATAAATCCTGGAATTATTGTGAAATAAATCATAATGACCTGCGGGTAAATCTTTGATAGGTGTAAATTTACTATCTAAAACAACTGTTGAATGCAGACCAACTCCGTCCCTATATGCTAAAAACATTTCTGACATAATCAAAACAAAAAAAAGTTCATTTATAAATTTTATTCAAACCATTTCTTTTCCATATGGTAAATTATATAAGTTAAATGTGTTTTTCATTAACTATGGCACTATTAGGAAGACCTGTTAAATCAAAAATAAGACAGAATATGATTGAGATACTCTTCTATCTAAAAAGAGCCACAGGATACGATATTTACAGGCACTACATCAAAATATTTGGCAAAGTTACAAATCGTTCTATGTATTATCATCTAAAAAAAGGAACTGCATTAAATGAATTTGCTGTGTTTGAAATTAAACAAGAGAAAGGAGATTATTCTTGGGGTCAGACTACTGAGAAAATATATTATGAACTAGGTGAGAAAGCAGAACCTAAATTACCTAAAGAAGTTAGTGATTATTTTTCTAAGAATTAAAATTATTTTAGAATAAAATTACTTTTTATGTTTCTTAATAGTTTTTTTCTTAACAGAATTTTTAATTTTGTTTTTTGTAGTTTTTTTTGTAGTTTTTTTAATAGTTATTTTTTTATCTTCAATCTGTTCGGTTACAACAACATTATTATTTCCTTCATATAATTTTTCATTTTTCTTTTGAAATTGATACAAATTAAATGTTACGATCATCATAAACATTCCGGCAAGCATAGCAGGAAATCCCAATATAATATACCAAACATTTAAGGTATTTTTCATACTAACCGTATATATTTCAAATGCGGAAAGTCCGGTTGTTACAACGGGATGCATTTCGGAATATATCATTTGAGGTACTGTCAATATTATTACTAGTGTCAATAATATCAGAAAGAATAAAATTGTTTCTGCTTTTTTATTTTTGAAATGTTTTAATGAATTGATTGGCGCACTAAAACAAAATGATTTTTCAAGCAATAATATTGGCGCTGTATATGTTCCTATTCCTAAGCAAATATAAATCATTCCAAATATCATTAGAATTATTCCAAATGTGTATAGTATAATTGATATAACTACAAATTTGCTTAAAATGATTCCAATTATAAAAAAAATTGACCCGGGAATCGTAACTAATATTAAAAGCGCTATAGTCGTTATTCCCGAAGCAATTATTCTAGGAATTTGATAAATTGACTCTTTTAATGATTCTAACATTGTTGTCTTATTTTCGATAGCAATATTTTTTATAGAAATGATATACCAAGAATTAATAACTAATATTGGCAGACATAAAAGCAATGCAATTAATGTTCCAATAATAATTCCAAAATGTGTTAAAATTAGAAAAAATACTCCCGAAGCAGTACTTAATACAACGAAAAATAATAATATCCAAACCCAATTTAATGGAATTTTAAGTGTGTTTATTTGAGACTTAAATGATTTAGATAAAATTTCACCAATCTTTGCATTTATTATTGCCATTTAATATTGTAGAATAATTGATGTTTTTAAAGGTTTCTTTATATGTGGCTAATATGAAACCCTTTTGCGATTTATCTCCTATCGACCGTATTAAGCAGCCTTCAAGGTCAATGTGTGTTTTCTACAGAGCCATTCAAATTTTATGTTTTTCTATACTCAAATGAAAGTTTATTATATTCATCTGTACCATATACACAAATGCCTTCTTTGTGCCATACTGCAAATTCTGATATTTTCACTCTAAGTGCCATTTTGCTACAAATTGTGCAATAAGGTTTTCCAGAAAATTGTATTATATTGTTTTTATCTACTTTAGTATAATATAATGTCGAGCCTTGAATTTTTTTAGAATAGTTAAATAATGCATCTATGATAGCATTTTGTTCTGCATGAAGACAACAGTGTTTTTCTGATTTGAAATCTTTTGGAAGACTTTCTTTTATACATTCTAAAACAACATTGTCAAGGGGTGGTGCATTGTAACCAACTCCAATAACTTCGTTATTCTTTACAATTATACTCCCACATTTCTTTTTTAAGCATTTTGCATTTTTTGCAATATTAGCGGCATAATCAAACCACTTTTTTGCTCGTTTTTCTTCCTCGCCCGTTAGAAATCTCATGTTTTACCTTTTTTTTGTGTTTTTCTTTTTACTTCTGTATCAAACAATTTTTGTTGATTCTTTGTGTCAAGAGTATTTCTTTTCAAAAATCTGTTTGATTTAGTTCTTACAGTTTTTACTAAATGTTTTGCTTCGTCTTCTATTTTTATATTTGGCATGCTATCAAAATGACAACTATTGCAATAAAAATCTTTTCCAACAGTTCCGCAAATGTCTTGTTTGAAAAAGTTGAGAAAGTCGGAATGTAAATTGTTTAATGTAAATAAATTTGATTTTGAAATTGAATATTTTTCAGAACCGGGTTCTACATCAGAGCATTGATTAAACATATTTAATTGTGGTGTAGTTAGTTCTTCTTGTGTTTTTCCTGTTATTTCACCTATTAATTTTTTTGTCATCCTCATAGGTATTAATTGTCGTCTAATATTAGGATTTTGTTTTAAAAATTCAATATGTCTATTTATCTGTCCTTTATTTTTTTCTGATTCTTCAAATGAAACAGATGCATCAAGTGAGATTTTTAATGTAGTAATAACACCCGAATCTGCATACTTTTTTGCATTTTGTTGTCTTAAATCAAAATCATAACCTTGTAACATTGCTCCTGTTTCCATATGTTCGTATCCAAAACTATATCCTAATGTTGATTTTGTTTCTCTTAATAGTTTTGCAATGCTTTCTTCAAAAGGCAAAAATTTTGTCGGAATATGAAAACTTATATCGTGTTTTAATCCTAGATTTAAAAGTTCAAATAGATGGTGTAAATTAAAAAGTGATGCACTTTCAGTATTCTTTCCTACTCTTACAAACAATCTGTCGTTTCCGTTTATGTCTTCTCTAAATTCTCCTTCTTTTTTTAATTCTATAAATTTTTTCTCTATATCAGACATGTCGAATTTATCAGTTACTAAATATCCTTGTCTATTATTATTATATTGAGAATAGCAATAATCACATCTTGTTCTTTTTCCATCACAAAGTCCAAGTCCTAATTTATTAAAATAATTGTTTAAATCTTGTGCAGTATAATTTTTTTGATAAAACGCCACTAATTCTTGTAAAATTTGGAATATATTTTCTTTTAATTTTTCGCTAAAATCTTTACTGTATCTTAATTGTGGATTTAAACCATGATTTTGTTTTAAATATTGTTTTTGTTTTTCTAATACTTCATCGTATCTTGATAAAATTTCATCGAGTGGTTTTGTAAGAATGCTGCCTGATATAATTTCTTCTCCCGTTCTAAGATAGGGATTTATTATTGAAATACAACCTCTTGCTTGAACTGGAGTTGCATCATAATTAAATTCACAAATACAAGGTTCATAGACAGATAATTCATCTATTTTTTCTACTCCTTTCTCATCATAAAATCTCAAAGTTCTATATCTTGAAAAAGGTTCGAATTCATTTAATGCGTCACACATTCTATAAATGTGATATTCGCTTTTTCCAGACTCAATACGAAGTTTTGGAAGTTTGGGTGTTTTCTCTTTAATGTTTTGAATTGTTGTTTCCAAATTAATCACCGTATTTGAAAATTATTTTAGGTATTAAACTAGAATTGTCTTCAATAGTTCTTGTGTTTTTACAATATTCATTTAACGTTTGAAAATACTTATAAAAATTTGAAATTCCTTTCTTTACTGAATCATATCTTAAAACATTTATACCTTGTTCTTTTAATGTCGGATATATTTCTGTTAATACTTTAAAATATTGTGCGGAAAGTATCATATTTCTGTGAATTTCTTTACCTGTGTGTTCTCTTATTCCTTTCTTTTTTTCTAAAATAATTTGTTTTGCAGTTCCAAACATGTTTTGTTGACCGCCCAATGCTTCTTGTAAGAAATGATCAATCATATAAAATGCGTCATCATGTTTTAGTCTATGTGCCATGATTGCCATTGCATGCACTTTTCTTTGATAAGGATCTTCTATTTTTGTTAACAAAAGTGCAGAACCATATTTTATTTTACCTTCTTTTGCCCATGTTCTTATATCTGGTTGAAGTGTTACGAATTTTAATGCATTTTTAATTATTTTTATTCCTCGTCCTGTGATTTTTGCAAATCTTGCGATAGTCAGTTCTTCTCCTTTTTGATGATATTGTCTTTTCATCCATTGATAAGAATCCGCATAACTTTCAGCAGCTTCTGCGGGTTTAACCTGTTCATAAGAATTTTCTGCAAACTGAATTGCCTGTCTTTGATCTTTTGACAAATCGTGAAACACAAATCCCGGTATGTATGAAAATCTTTTTATGTGTTCTTTTTTTAATTTGTTAAATATTTTATTATATTTTATTTCAGATTTTAATATTGATTTAGGTAATTTTCTCATAGCTTCGGCAACATATTTATCTGCATTGTCAATTAAATAATTATATGCACGAAATCTTCTTTCTCCAGCGACTAAATCCGGATATTTATCATCTGTTGTTTTGTTTAATATTATTGGATTAAGTAATCCGAGAATGTAAATGTTATCAGCAAGTTCTGAAATGCAAAGAAAAGTTTTTCTCATTTGCGGATGTACTTTTATTTGCGGTAATGGTATAGGCACATACTCTGGATGTTTGTGAACCAACCTTTCTAATTCAGACACTCTTTCTTTTATATGTGATTTTGGATTAAATGACATTATTATACCTATCTGTCCTTATCAGTTATTATATCCACAAAAAGCCTGTTTTTAGGCAAGAACCCCTTTAAAACGCTAATATGTACTAAAATGGCATATATATTATAAATTTATCTGTGGTTTTTGTACTCTTTGATGTTTTTTACCGGCCTTGTTTGTATTGCGCAAATAATTGACCCACTTAATTGCTTATTCTAAAGAACTGATTTAGTTACTGCATACTGCTTTGTTTGCCGGTAAAGACATAAAGGATTATGTGTTTTTCTTTTTTTATTTCTGCTTAAACTTAGAACCTTTAGAAAGAGCATTCAAAGATTTCTTAAAATATCCCATGATGATGAACGCTTCACGTTTAGACATACTGGATTTTGATAAAATTTGGTTCCACGTACGCTTTTGATTTTCTGTTTTCATTTTATCAGTAAATCCTAATAGCGGCAAATTTTCAGAGATAAGTTTGTTAATGAAATCTTTTTGCTTTTTATCCATTAGTTCATGAATTGGTTTTGCATCAAAGAGTTCGTAAAGAATAACAGAAACACTGTGCGACAAATTTAATGTAGGATATTCTGGATTTGTAGGAATATATACAACAAAATCACACAAACTTACTTCTTCGTTTGATAATCCTTCACCTTCGTTACCAAACAAAATCGCCACTTTTCCTTTCTTTGGTAATTTTTCTTTTAGCTGTTTTGGTGTTACAAACAATCGTTTTATATTATATTTATTTCCAAGTTTCGCTGTTGTTCCGATAACTAAATCAAATTCTTTTAAACATGAAATATCTTTTACTTTTGCAGATTCTAATATTGGTTTTGCGTGCTTTGCCCTATCAAGTGCCTCTTTGTCAAAAGGGTCACATTTTGGTTCTATTATGACTAAATTTTGGAAAGCAAAATTACCCATTACTCTTGCAATTGCACCTATATTGCCAGGTATTTGCGGTTTAATCAATACAATTGTTACGTTATTCATGATTTGTTCTCAAATTGATATTCTTACAATAAAGAAAACAATAAATATATTATAAATCTGTTGGGTGTATTGGCTCTGTCCGAAGTCTTCAGTGGCCTTTTGAATAGCGTAAATAATGGTACAAATTTGATTACATATTCTAAAGAATCAATTTGATAGTAAGACTGTTTTGCTTGCCACTAGACTTTTCGGACAGAGCCGAGTGTATTAGTTTTGTCAGAAACGTCTTTACCAGCACGTAAACTTGTATACATTGTAGAAATGTAGTTCCATTACTATTCAAGAGCAGAAAATGAGTGTGGGAATACCTAACATAATAACTTTTTCATATAACAAAATGGCACATATCCTTGGACGTATTTTAATAATATTAAAGGAAATACAAATGGCATTATTCCAACATACAGTTATTATGATTTATATGATAAATATGTAGAATATTTCCAAGATAATAATTATGAAAGTTTTGATTTTAATGAATATGACCATGTATCAAGTTGTTTCTTTAATTGTGCTGCACTTGTATAATCTTCTATGAATGTTTTTGATATTAAATTAATTAAAATATCTGTTCCTACGATACGTTCATTTGTAGGAAGAAATGGAGTTGATGAAATTTTTGTAAGATGCTCTATATTTGTTGAAATGTGTTTGTTTGGTTTTGTTCTTGTCACATAATTTACAAGAGAATTTATCGAAATACAAAGTTCTTTAGTATTATCAATTTCGAGATTTCTTCTAATTTGGTGATAGAATTCAAATAATTTTTCTATTTTAAAAGTTTCATTTGTTCCTAAGTAATTCTGTTTATTTTTTCTTTGTTTAAAATATGATTCAAAATATTCGTATAGTTTTTGAACTGTATTTTCATCAGATATAATATCTGCTCTTGTAGAAATAATTACATCCGATTGTGACTCAAGTATATCAATGTATTCTGGTGGGGTTGGAAACTCAGTGTAGAAAAATTTTATATTACCACTTTCATTATTACAATGACCTATTTTATATTTTTTATACGATAGTAATTCAACAATCATCATATCTCTATTTGAAGAACTATATCTTGCTAATCTATTTGTTGATTTTTTTTGATAATTCTCAGAAAGAAGCCACACCTTACCAAGCAAATTATTTGTGTCTCCGCGTTCTAGATTCATGTTATCCTATGTTTATTAGATTTAATTTGGTAAAAATAAAAGTTAATGAAAAAATAATATAAAAATAAAATAAAAAAAATAAAAAGTTAAGCAAAGAAATTAACTCTTTGCAAGTTCCGCATCGATTATTTCTTTGAAGCTCTCAAATGGAAGTGCTCCTGCGATTTGCATTCCGTTAATATAGAATGCTGGAGTTCCTGAAACACCGATTGATGCACCATATGCAGCATCTTCTGCTACAACTGACTCTTTATCTCCATTGTCTAAACATGCGTTAAATTTTGCAGTGTCAAGAGATAAATCTTTTGCATATATTTTTAGTGATGCAACATCAAGTGCGCTTTGGCTTTCAAACAATTTGTCGTGCATTTCCCAGAATTTATTTTGGTCTTTTGCACATTCGGAAGCTTCAGCAGCTTTTTGTGCATCTTTATGGAAAGACAATGGAAAATTTCTAAATGCTATTCTTACTTTTCCTGTATCTATATAATCTGTAACAATTTGATTGTATGTTTCACTATAGAATTTTCCACAGTATGGGCATTCAAAATCACTAAACTCAACAATTGTTACTTTTGCTTTTGCATTTCCTTTAACCGGTGCGTTTCCCATTTCAACTGGCACAAGAAGTTTTCCTTGTCCGCCTGTTGCCCCTGGATTGATATAAATATAGTCACCAGCTTCAATCATTGCTTGTTCAATACTTGCGTAATTTGCACTTAGTTTTACATCATTTGAGAAAGCATATATTGGAATAATTTTTGATCCTGTCGCTTTCAAAATTTTAGCACCTTGTGTACTTTTGTAATCTAATTCAACTACATTTACTTTAGGAAATATTTTTTCTTTTGTTACTGTAACGATTTGAGTTGTATCACA
The DNA here is from genome assembly GCA_041661165.1 of Candidatus Woesearchaeota archaeon. Taxonomy (GTDB): domain Archaea; phylum Nanobdellota; class Nanobdellia; order Woesearchaeales; family JBAZVA01; genus JBAZVA01. Next base: position 16,788 of record JBAZVA010000002.1, read on the forward strand.
AATTGTACAAGTTTTATCAGAAATTACGTACATTGTACTTTCTGGATCTTTTGAAGTATCAACCGGTACTGCTTTTGGTTCTGCTCCTGTTGGTTCTTTTCCAGCAATTAAATCTTGAATTGCTTGATCAAAAACTGAGAAAGGTTGTGCACCAACAATTAAATATCCATTTACTGATATTGCAGGAGTTCCTGAAACACCAAGTGCTTGACCATCTGTCATATCTTGTGCAATCACTTCATCAAATTTCCCTGATGCAACACATTCATCAAATTTTACGACATCAAGTGAAATCGCTGTTGCAATCTCAGTTAATTTTGTTTTATCATTTAATGGAAAATATTGATCTGAAAATAATTGTTTATCCATTTCAGCATATTTTCCTTGTTCATTTGCACAAAGTGCTGCAACTGATAATATTTTTGCAGGTTCGCCATGAACTACAAATTCTTTTGGAACAACTTTCACATAACCTGTTTTTACATATTTCTCAATAATTTGTCCTAATGTTTCATCGTGAAACTTTTTACAATATGGACATAAATATTCAGAATAGACATATACAGTAATCGGTGCATCTTTTGCTCCAACAATTACACTTTTTTCGTTAATACCAGAATTGTCTGCTGTTATGCTAAGTCCTGTTTTTGCTACAATTGTACCACTAACAGTGTTTGAAGTTTGATTTCCTGATTTTACTGCAAACATTACAATCGCGATTATTATTGCGATACCTACAATAATTCCAAGAATTTTCCAAACTAAAGTATCATCTTTTTTTGATTTTTTTCCTTTAGATTTATTAGAATCTTTTTTAGAATCTTTATTTACTTTTTTGTGTGATGATTTAGAAGCAGTTTTTTTAACTTCCTTTTTTTCTACACTTTTTTTTGCATGTACTTTTTTGATTGTTTTTTTAGCACTTTCAGTATGTTGTTTTGGTTCTTCTGTTTTTTTTTCAACAACCTGCTCTGCGATATCTTGTTTTATTAGATCTTCTTCGTCTCCCATGTAAATTCCCCCTTAATTAAGCATAAATTATTATACTTATTCTAAATTTTTGTACTATTATTGTGTTACTACTTAGTATTTTGAAAAATTTATACTTTAAAAACTTATCTCTTTAGAATGTTGTGTTTATCGGGGACAAAACACACTATTTTCTTATCATTTTTCATCTTTTTTTCGATGTTACTTTTCAGTGATTATTATAATTTAATTTACCTTATGAAAACACGTAGAACACAAACTTTATTCTCATAGCTCTGTATAAAAGTTTAGCCGGCAAACAAAAGTAGTAGCAATCAGAGTTAATTCTTTAGACAAAAGCAACTATAAATAGAAAATAGTATTGCTATCTATTAAAGGCCAGTGTATTTTTTTTACAGAGCCTATTCTCATTATTATGTTTATTATTTTGATTGTATATGTTTATTTGTGATTATATTGTAAATGGTATGCTTTTACAAAGGAAAACAAAAGAGCAACAACAATTGGACCTATAAATAATCCAATTATTCCAAATATTTGAATTCCGCCAATTACTCCAAGTAAAACCCAGACAGGGTGCATATTTGCACGTTTTCCAATTATTTTTGGTCTTAAAAAATTATCAATGAGTCCTATACAAAATACTCCATATAACAAAAGTCCTATTCCTGATGAATAGTCTTTATGTAAAAATAATGAAATTGTTACAGGTACCCATACAATTGCAGTTCCAAATGCTGGAATTATTGCAGCAATACATGTAAGAATTGCAAAAAAGAATGCACCAGAAACTCCAAATATTAAGTATCCAATAAGTGCCACAATGCCTTGAGCAAGTGCAGTTATTATATTACCATACAAGGTTGCGTGCGTAATTTCTTCTATATCTTTTGTAATTGTTTGCTTTATTTTTGATTTGAAAGGAAAAAAATCATAAACTTTTTTGTATAACTCCGGACCAACAAGGAATAGATAATACATTATAAAAAGCATTACAAATAAATATAAAAATATTTTCGGAACTGATGTTACAAAATTATTTCCATATTCAAACATCTTTGATGATATCGCATTCATAAAATCTGAAGAATGAATACTGATTCCTGTTAAATCGCTTAATTTTTGAAAAGCAACACTTGTATCGATGTTATTACCAAATGTATTTCCGACAAGAGAAACATCACTACTAATTCTTTCCATTACACTTCCAAAAATCAGTGCAATTGGAATAAAAATCAAAATGAGAAGTATAAAAACAGTAATTATTGATGCGATTTCTTTCTTTTTTATAACACCCGATATTTTCGTGTATACAGGAAAAAAAATATATGCCATTACGAATGCTGCAAGTATTGCTGCAATATATGGTCTTAACATTAAAAATAGAATGTATCCCAGAACGATAAATATCGCTATAAAAAAAAATTTTATATGGATTTTATCTTTAATTATAATCATCCCTCTTTTTTATGTTCTGTTTAAATTATTTTTACCAGCCTTAATATATCATGTAAATAATTGTGCCAATTAAAAGCACCGATTGGAACCGCATTTATACTATGCACACCGTTCTGCGTGCTGGTAAAAAAACTTTTACTACAAGGACTCTCCTCTTATGTTTCTGTATCTTGATATAATTTGAATTATATAATTTGTCATCTCGTTTGGGCTATTTACATCTTCTAACTCAACAAGCCTGTTTTGACCTATTTGGTCGTCAAACATTTCAATAACAACAGTGCCAGTATTAAAAATACTATCAAAAATATTTTTCATGGGTGATAATTCTTTTTTACGATAGACGTTAATTATTTTGTCATACGGAATTACAAATGAATTGAACATTAATTTATCTTGATAAAAGTAAAATAAAATTTTGTTATATATGTTATATTTCAGATAATTTGGAAATAAAACAACAAAACAAAAACAAATTGCAAATATGATAAAAATAATAGTCATATCTGTCGCGATATCAAAAAGACTTAAATTAATTATTATCCCTAGTGTTAAAACCAAACACAATAAGAACAAAAATAATGAATTTGGAAATATAACTCTTGTAAGATTCGGTTTAACAAGGTAATAGTCTGTCATTTTTTCACTTTTATTTTTTTGTATTGTTTAATGGTGGTCCTGCTCTTACTAAAATATCTCTTGGTCCAAGCGTTAAATCATCTGCGCAAAATATTCTTTTGCATCCGCCTTCTTTTTGTATTTCTGCCCAACCATATTCACATTTGTTGTACCCTATTATTCCGGATGGACAATTTGATGGTGTTCTAAATATTTTTTTATCTTTTACAATGCATGAGTCCCAGATAAGTCTTTTTCCAGTACAGTTCTCATACCATCCTTCTCTATGAGTCGCATCACTTAGGCATACTGCAAAGCATTCTTGTTTTTTTTCTTCTTCAACATTACAAGACGCAATAAAAAATGATGCGAAAAGCAAAAAAAATAATATTATAAATTTTAGTTTCATTATTCCTTTCTTGATAGCTTTGTTATTCCACCTGATATTGCGGCTAAAACTCCACCAAGAAGTGCGTTTACTGATGGCCAAAATATCAAAAGACTAAAAGTTCCCATTTTTATGATTTTTAAAGCTTGATCTGGTGATAGTTCTGGTTTTGAAGTCATAGTAAATGATAACATTGATTGAATCATTTGAGTGTTTGTATATACCATTAAAACGTTAAGTGTCGCACTTATAATTCCAATCAGAGCACCAAGTAAAATTCCGTCTTTTGTTGCTTCTAAAACGCTTCCTTTTGATCTTACAACAACAATTCCAAGCAAGACAAATGAAAATAAGTAAACTACTACATCAAGGAATATTTTTGCTATTGGTGTCATTAAGTTTTGATATGTATTAAATGAAACTTCTGCCCAAAGAAAAGTAAAAAGTGTGTATACTAACAAAATCATAAAAGGAATTTTTGCACCCTTCCAGAATCCTAATTTTTTAAATTCTGGTTCTGCGTCACGTAAATCAATGGATTTTACTATTACTTTTTTTGATGAAGAATTATTTGATTTTGATTTTTTATTTTGTTTACCCATACAATATCTCCCCCTTATGATTAATAACAATTATATATAATACAGAATTGTGTCTCTCCTTTATAAATGTTTTTTATGATGTTTTTAGCTTCTTTGATGAAAATGATGAGTTTTAAGTGTTTTATTCAAATAATTAAAAATAAATTCACATATTCTACTTATTAGTAGTAAAGATGAAAACATTTATAAACACACCGTCGTTATTTTATTGTAGATTTTAAAATGGAAAAACGAGACTTAGTTAGCAGAATAAATGCAATTCAAAATACAAATTCAAAAGGATTAATACTTGCTAAAAAGCGTGAAGAAGATATAAAAAATTTTAATTCTACAGAAGGAGATACAGATATAGAAACACTTTATGGTAGATATAAAACAAGTCATGATGCTGATAATATTCAAAAAAGTAGAGCATTAGTAGCTTCAAAAAATGGAGTAATGGCAATACATCAAAAAGATTCACTTGAACTTCAAAGAGAAGCTGCAGGATTAGTAAATGCAAGACAAGATCTTATTACAAAAATATCTGAACAAATTTCATTTGAAAAAGGAATGCAAATTGTTCTTGAACACATTAAAAACAAAACAGGTAAAGAAATATCAACTTTAAAAGAAATTAGCGAAACATATCCGGATATTACAAGTGAAGAAATTGCATGGATTTCTACCATTGGACGAGTTCCTACTGTATATGACTTATCTTTCTTAGGTGGCGTACCAACAATTATGGATATTGATATTGAAGGAATAGAATTTGGTTTTGATGGTTATAACCATTATGACATGCAAAGAGTTACTCAAAAAGATGCTTATAGAAATTCAGGATTTACTGGTGTAAATGAAAAATCAAAACATTACAAATTTACTAGTAATTTTGCAAAAGCATTTGAAGCATTATCATTACTTCATATATCTGATTCTTATGTGTTTAGACAAATATATACAAAAAATAAATTTCATGCATTTTCTAGGGGAGACGGAATTCTAAAAAGAGCAATTCTTGAAGCAAATTATCAAGAATTTGGAATTGATTTAGTTAAATTAAAAGAACTTCCATTAACACAACTTTGTGGAATAGATACGAAAAAATTAGATAAAAAAATTCATAACATTATAAAAAACAAGGTAGTTCATAATCTTTCACTTAATGAAAATTATTCTGCAATAGAACTTGTAACATTAATTGGTATTTTATCAAAAATACCTGATTTTATTTTAGATAAAAAACCATTTATGGGTTACATTCTTCCTTTTGGAAAAGGTGTAAAGATATTAGATGCGACTGGAAAAGAATTAGAACACGTTTCATATCATCCATTAGTATCACAATTGGCACAAGAATCATTACATTATGAAACAAAAGACATTTCTAAATCAAATCATTTAACAAAATTAGTTTTTGATTTTTATACAAATGAAATAGCAAGTAGATTTGAACATAAACATGATAAAGAACTACCTATAGAAATATTAGTTGAAAGATTTAAGAAAGAATATAATATTACAATTGAACCAAAATCAATTAAAAAATTAAATTCAGAAAAAATGTCACCTATGCTTATCGCATTTGGAGGACTTCAAGGAGATGAAGATTTTTTTGAATATAGTCTTAAACTTGGAAATTTAGAACTTAAACTTTTATTAGATTCTTTTGATTTATTACCAAAAAAAATAATGCCAAAAATCAAAAAAATTGTTCGTGAATTTTCAAACGCACAATCTCCTAAATTGCTTTTAGGAGGTATAGAATCACTAGGTAATTATAACTCTTATACTCAAACAATAACACTTCTTAGCACCGAAGATAAAACTCTTTTAATGTTTAATGAAATTGAATTACACTTATATAAGCATACGCTTATGCACGAAATTGGGCATAGTGTATTAGATTCCCTTACTAAAAAACAAAGAGCAGAATGGAAAAAAATAAGTAGAGCAGATAAATCAGATACAGATGCTTTCATGATTGATATTGAATTAATGAAGAAAATTTACAGAACCGATTATGAAAAATTAAAAGAAATGGATGATATTGGTGATATAAATGATCCAATGTCTGCAAGTGTTTTGATACAAGAAGATTTTGCGGAACACTTTGCAATATATGTTAATCATGGTGATGAATTTAGAAATTCAACGAATAAAAAAATCAATGCAAAATATAATTTTATTAAAAAAATATTTCAAGCTAGAGCTAAAAAAGGTGAAAAAATAGAATATTGCCAAAAACCAATCTTTAGTTTAGATGAGATGTCGAAATATAAGGCAAAATCATTAAAAGATATTAATGTAGAAGAAGCATTACTCTTACAAAGAAAAAAAGAACAAAAAAGAGAAGAAGAAGCATACCAAAGCAGAACATGGCTTACACAATCTTTTGAACAAATGACAATGTCAAAACAAGAAAGAAAAGAAAGAAAAATGCAAAATTATGGAAATAATAAAGAACACCGAGTTATTTTACAAACAATTGAAGAGTATCTTCCACAAGATATTAATTTGAAAAAAATTAATCCTGATGATTTCCAAGACTTAATTGAAACCAGTCAAGAATCGGCAATAAAATATCTTATTAGGAAATATTCATTTATAGAAGAACATGAAGCAGAAGAAATTATTACACAAATAAAAGGTCAAATTCAATATTTAAGAGAAAAAGAAAAGAAAAAACCTGAATTATAATTATAATTTAAGTCTTAACAATTATAATCTTAGTGACTTATGATATTAATGATACAAATAAATCTAAAATGAATGATAAAATGGAAGTAAAAGAGTTATTAACAAAGTATGACGAAATATGGTTTTTATTTAAGTGGAAATACACATCCTTCTTTAGGTGGATCTGATAGTTGCAAATCAGTATTCGATACTGCAGAAAACTTTTTTAAAAGATTTGAACATACTCGATTACAAGAATATTCACAAATAAGGAATTCTATAAATAGTAAGTAATAAGTGTTCATACGTACCGGCTCTCTAACGTTTGCAAGTAAGTTTCGTTCAATCTCACAAACGATGTATGAAGAAATATTTAGCGTTAATAATTGTATTTGCCGGTGGAGTGAACACTTATTACTTATCATAAAATCGCCACATTTAAATACTGCTTTTGTCATAGTATAAATTTAGTATAATAATCGTAATTATTAAAAAAGGGGATGTAAATGGAATTTTTTCAAACACTACAGCATAAAGAAGAAAGGTTTTTCTCGTACTTTAGTATGGAAATTGCACTAGTTGAAAATATGCACACTTATAGTGGTGGACTTGGAGTTCTTGCGGGTGACACTATAAAATCATTTGCAGACAAACATATACCTGTAATTGCAATCACACTTCTAAATGAAAAAGGTTATTTTAAGCAAAAAATAGACGAAAACGGAAATCAAATTGAATCAGATTATGAATGGAAAAAAGAAGATTTTCTTATGCAACTTCCAAACATTGTAGAAGTCAAGATTGAAAATAGAACAGTAAAAGTAAAAGCTTGGGAATACAGAGTTGTAGGAATCTCTGGATTTGAAGTACCTGTATATTTTCTTGACACAAATATTGATGGAAATTCTGAATATGACAGAACACTTACAAGTCATCTTTACGGAGGAGATCATTATTACAGATTATGTCAAGAAATTGTGCTTGGGATTGGTGGATTAAAATTTATTCAATCGCGTGGATATAATAATCTTCAAAGATATCACATGAATGAAGGGCATGCTGCATTTTTAACACTTGAATTATTAAAACAATTTAATGGTGACGTTTCTTTGGTCAGGAAGAAATGCGTATTTACTACTCACACACCTGTTGCTGCGGGTCACGATAAATTTTCGCGTGATGAAATTTTAAAGACACTCGGATCTGTACCTGAAGAATATTTTAACAATGGTGAATTATCTACAACTGAACTTGCATTAAAATTAAGTCATTATGTGAATGGTGTTGCAAAAAAACATCAAGAAGTTTCTAGTGCAATGTTTCCAAATTATTCAATAGATTGGATTACAAATGGTGTTCATTCGCTTACTTGGACTTGCGATTCTTTTAAGAAATTATTTGATAAAAAAATTCCTGCTTGGCGACTTGATCCATTTGCAATTAGATATTCTATACAGATACCTTTGACTGAAATTTGGAATGCGCACATGGAAGCAAAAATTGAACTAGTTAAAAAAATAAATGAAATGACAAAAGCAGATTTTGATTACGATACTTTTACAATTGGTTTTGCAAGACGAGCAACAGGTTACAAAAGAATGGATTTATTGTTTTATGACATAAATCGTTTGATGACAATATCAAAAAGAATAGGAAAAATACAACTAGTGTTTGCCGGAAAAGCACACGTTCATGATTATCAAGGAAAAGAGTTGATTAAGAAAATTGTTGAACTAAAAAATAAATTAGGCGAAAATATAAAAATCGTATTTTTAGAAAATTATGATATGGGTTTAGCCGGACTTATTACATCTGGTGTTGATTTGTGGCTTAATACTCCTAAAAGACCGCTTGAAGCATCTGGAACTAGTGGGATGAAAGCGTGTCACAATGGTGTCCCGTCACTTTCTACTTTAGATGGTTGGTGGGTTGAAGGGCACATTGAAAACTTTACCGGTTGGTCAATTGGTGCTCTTGATATAAGTGATGATGATGCTTTAGATGCAAATGATTTGTATTTCAAACTAGAGAAGATTATAATGCCAATGTTTTACAATAACAAAGACGAGTATGTGAAAATTATGCGTTATGCAATTGCATTTAATGCATCATTCTTTAATACGTCTAGAATGGTTGCCCAGTATGTTACAAATGCGTATCTGGCATAATTATATTTAATTCGAATTTATACGCAAAGGTATAACCGAAAATAAATTTCTCTATGCTTATCTGGATGAAGTCTGATTTCTATAGTCTACTCTAGACATACTATTTAATGAATTTTGGTATGCATTACTCTTAAATTCCTGTTGTTGTTGTTCATTCCATCTAGATACGCGAGTAGTTTCTTCTTCCAATTCTTGATTCATGTTTTTATTTACTTTCAAAAGAATTATTTTTTCCTCGGATTTAGTCAAATAGGAGCTCCATTTTTCTTTTGAAATTAAGACTTCTCTTGGCGCTAAATTAACACAAACATTAATGATTTCAAAACGATTTGTTTTATCAATATAAGGCATCCAATTTTCTGATTCAAAAAAAATACTTTCTATTTCTCTTGTAAAAGCATATCCATCAGCAGTATGACCCTCTATTTTGATGGCATCAATAGTTGTTTTTAGAAAAATTGATGCTTTTGTTTTACCTAAATACTTTATCCAGTTATTCTCGTTCTGAAAACAATTTATACCTGTATAAACTTTTTTATTACCTTCTTTATCAATAAAATAAATTTTATTGTTTATTTCAAAAGCAGCAGGTCCAATTAAAGAATCTATTGTCTTGTTTATTTTTCTTTCTTGTGCGACGTCGTTTTCTAATTTAGAAATATGTTTTGTCAATGTACTATTCTCAGCAGATAAGTAAGCAATGTTTGTTGAATCTTTCTTTGCGTTTGATTCTAAGTCTGATATTCTTTGCTTGTATTCATTATTACATCCAAAAAGTAAAAAACTTAGTATTAACAATTTTGTGATTTTCATAGTTATCTTCTCCATATTTATCTTTTTATTCGATCAAAATAAAATACATAAACTATCAATTTCGATAGCATTACTTAAATCTGAATAGTAGGTACTTTAATCCCTGGAACGTAATAACTGATGTCCGAAGTTTATAAATTCTCGTACTTAAAAATAGGTCAATATAGAAATTATTATTGTTTTTTGTTTGATTTTCTATAAATACTGATTTGAAAGTAGTGAAAATAGAAAATTTTATAAATGATTACAATTTAAAAAGAATTTCATGACACAAAAAACAAATAACACAATAGTAACACAAGAAGAATTACAAAAACTTTTTTTATCTTTGTTAAATGAAAAAGATAAAAATAAGAATAACTGCGTACAAACAGTTGAACATAATCAACATTTGATTTCAAAAAAACCATTATATTCCAAGAATTTAGCACATGGACTAGCTATAGTAATAATTAAAAACAATTATGCGGCACTTGGACATTTTGATGGTCATATAAATTTGAAAAATGCGATAAAAGAAATGATTACTGATTTATGGATTTATACTCCTTCGAAAGAAGATTTTACATCCGCTGTATTTGGTGGAGATTCAAATTTGTTTAAAAGTTGTCAATCTATATTATTAGGATACGACATTTTACCAAAAAGATATGCTTGTTACCATGATGGACAATCAGAAATCTTATATAATAAACATAAAAAACTTGATTTAAAAGAAATAATTGTAGAACCAGAAAATTCTGTGATTATAGGTAAATCAGCTCGCGGATATATGTTGTTAAATGATGATTTAAGAAGATTAGGATATTGAACACTTTAATGATTTGATGACATATGATTTGATAACATATGATTTGATAACATATGATTTGATAACATATGATTTGATAACATATGATTTGATAACATATGATTTGATAACATATGATTTGATAACATATGATTTGATGATATTCTTGGCATAGTTTAATAAATTCGTTTTTTTCTTTATTTAGTATGATTAATGGATATATTCTGAAATTGGATGATTGAAAATGGTTGAAGTAGAAATAGACACAAAAAAATCCGTGGCAGAAAATGCAAATGACTATTATTACTTAGCTAAAAAAGCAAAGA
>JBAZVA010000002.1:27621-73629 GCA_041661165.1 Candidatus Woesearchaeota archaeon
TATCGAAATATATCAAAAACAGCTTGATGATTTGCTTTTGAAGAAAGAAGAGCATATTAAGAAAATTGAGGAACATGAAAAGTCGATTTCTGACAAAAAAGAAATTAAAAAAGAGTGGTTTGAAAAGTTTAGATGGTTCTATACTTCAAAAGGTCACTTAGTTATAGGCGGACGAGACGCAACTACCAATGAAATTGTAATTAAGAAATATACAGACGAAGGAGATTTAGTGTTTCACACCGATATGGCAGGTTCTCCATTTTTTATACTAAAATTAAATAAGGAAATTGCGACTGAACAAGAAATAAAAGAAGTTGGTTGTGCAACCGCAACATTTTCCAGGGGTTTTAAACTAGGTCTTGCTACAAATCAAGTTTTTTATGTTAATCCAAATCAAGTTACAAAAGAAGCAAATCAAGGTGAGTATATTTCAAAAGGCGCTTTTATGATTCGTGGAAAGACAAATTATGTTTCTGATATTTCTATGGAAATTGCAATTTGTATAATTGATGGCAAATTGGTTGCTGCACCGTTTGATTCTATTATTTCAAAATTAGATGTTTCTAATGGTTCAAAAGAAGCAGATAAAATTGTTGTGCTTATTCAAGGAGATAAAAAACCGTCCGACGTTGCAAAAATTATTTCTTTGAAACTTGACCATAACGATTTGGATGATATTATTTCTAAATTGCCTTCCGGCACATTTACGATTGTTGATGACAGAAAAATTAAAGAAAAATTACTTGACAGAAAGTATAAGAGATGATTTTTTTAAAATAGCTATCCAAAAATTTAGACCTTTAGAGAACCACGAAACGCTCTTGCACTATAGTAAGATTCCGCGCCATTGTGATACACAAAGACAGTGCCGTAGCGAAAATCAGCAAAAATGGCGCCACCAAGTTTTCTGATATTAGAAGGTGTTTTTATCCAGCTAGAAGTTTTCATATCGAATTTCCCGAGTTTCTGCAATTCCCGATATTGTTCTTCCGTTAAAATTTCAATGCCCATAGTGGTTGCTATATCAATAACACTATCTTTTGGTTTGTGTTCTTTCCTTGACTCTAACGCTTCGCGATCGTAACAAAGATTTCTGCGACCGTTAGGGCTTTCAACCGAACAATCATAAAAAATGTATTCGCCTGTTTTTTTATCTAGACCCACAACATCCGGTTCACCACCTGTCTTTTCCATTTCATTAAGCGACCACAGTTTTTTTGTATTTGCTTTTAATCTTATTTGTACATTAACCCATTTGATATCTTTATGTCGATTTATGTTTTTCTCAAAACGAGCTTTCAATGTGATGAGTAATTGATTAAGTTGTTCTTCTGACAATTCTTTTTTATTACTTATTTTATCCTTTGCCATGTGGTCCCTCTTAATGTTTTTATTCATTGATTTATTTATATATAAATATTTGTTCATAATAATTCGCTAAATGGAAAATCACAATCACAACTTATAAAATCACAATCACAACTTATAAAATCACAATCTAATCATAAATATTGACTGCATCATATCGGCGCACTCCTCACAAATCTGCAAAGTATGGCGTGAAAATCTTATATGTGATATATTTGTTCTTTTCTTATTCCAATCTTTTCTTGCGTTATCACGAATTATTAAAAGTTCATCGATGTTTTTCTTATTGAACCTATAATAAATTTGAAAAATTTTATCAATACTTTCTTTTGCAAATTGCATAGATTGTTCCACTTCTTCGTTTGATTTTAATTTATGTTCGCATGCGACTCTCCAAAATCTTCCAATATCGTCACCTAAATGTTCAAGAATTATTAATACGTTAAATAATGCTTGAGAATGTTCTTTTGAGATAACTGTTTTTTTATTTAACGACCTTAATGCAAGTGAAACTAATTTATTTATGTCTTTGTCTCGCGAAATAATATAATCTTTATTTGATGTACTTCCTACTTTTATATCTGTTATTGCGTCATCAATATATGAATTTACTAATGTAAAAATTCTTTTTATTACTTCATCAATATCTTCAACGGTAGTGTTTCCCATATCTTTTAGTATACATTCGTTCTTTGTCTCTTTAATTATTGCAAAACCAATTAAATTTGGAATGAAATATTTTACACTTTCAAGTTCATTTTCTTTTTCAAATTTGACAACTATCTCATCGTAGCCTTTGATGTATGAAAAATTAAGAAGATTATATATTGTTTTATAATTAAAACCCGAAACATCTAATGTTGATTTTTTCTTTGCTATGTGTTCTTTTGTGTAGAAAACTATTCTATTATCTTCTTCTGACACTTCAAGTTCGTCTCCTTGTTTTAGATTGAATTTGTCAAGCCATTTTCTTGGCAAACTAATTGTGAGTGCGTCTTTTCCTTGTTTTACAAGTTTTCTTCCCATGATTTCCCTTGTTTTACTTTTGCTCTGTCAAAATCGTCAGCAGCAAGCAAGTTTAGTATGCACCATTTCTATTACAATACTTGTAGCAATATATTCGGTACCAATACTCACACTGTACCTATGAAGGCTGCTCGACTTTTTGACAGAGCAATATTAGTTTTATATAATTTATATAACTTATATAAGAAGTATATAAATATTTTGGAATCACTATTATCAGTATGATAACCGACAACAAAATCCAAACAATACCAACATCAGAATCAGGCACAACAGACACAACAACGTTTTTAGAACAAAAGCTAGAACAAGAAATGTTCGACAACAAAGGGTGCGATTTTCACATGCATTCATATCTTTCTGACGGAGTTAATTCTATAGAACATTTAATTGACAAGGCACGAAAAAATGGACTTAAAAAAATCGCAATAACCGATCACGATATGACATACAGTTATGAATTGGCAAAAGAAATTCTGGCTAAAAATGAAATTACTGATTTGATAGTTATACCAGGAGTAGAAATTTCAACAGACGATTATCACATACTTGGATTAAATATTGATCCGCATAACGAATCACTTGAAGAAGTATTACACATTAACAGAGAATTCTGTATCGCCCGTTCAGAAATAATGTGTAAAAATCTGAAAAATGCAGGATATGATATTTCGTTTGATAAAGTGCATAATTTGCATCCAAATACAAAAAGACTTGGAAAGTTTCACATTGCAGATTATCTTGCAAAGTTTGAAACTGGAAGGATAAAAAAAGAAAATGGTAATGATATTTCAATTCAAAATGTGATAAAAAGTTATCTTAAGAAAGGAAAAGTTGGATATGTAAATTCAATGAATATTTTTTCTAATCAAGCAATACCTGCAATACACAATGCAGGAGGAATTGCAGTTTTAGCACATCCTTCTTTAGATGTAAAAGAAATGTCAGAAATAGATTCACTTGTGAAAATAGGACTAGATGGAATTGAAATGCAGCCAAACTATAGTGCCAAAGATTACTTGCCTTTTTACAATTATGCAAAAGCAAAAGGACTTGTAATTACTCACGGCTCGGATTTTCATAGAGATGATATGAATAAACCAATACTTTCGTATAACACTAATTGTAGAAGATAATAATTTATCTTTTTTACCAGCCTTGATTTATTATGCAAATAATTGTACTAATTTGAAACTCCGATTGGAACTGTATTCATTATATGCATAAAGAAGTTCAAAAGAACTTCTAATAGAAAACTCTAAGTTTTTTATACTGTTTTGCGTGCTGGTAAAAACAAAAAAACTGGAGATGATTTGAATGGCAAAGAAAAAACTTGAACAAATAATTTATGTAAGCTGGGAAGAATCTGAAGCAGGTTGGGGAACAAGACCTGACGGATGTTCGCTTCACCTTACTAGAGAAAAGTATGATTCCTTTTTGAAAAAATATTGGGCAAGAATGCCAAAAAGCACCCCCTCTGAATATTCAAGACCTGCAGGAGAACCGTGTGTTGCTTTTGCAAGCGAAAAACTGTATCGTAGGCTAAAAAGAAACGGTAATGGTTTGTTTTGTTATCAGGATGAAGAACAAAAGCTTGTAAAGGGAGGGGATTTGAAGTACGGAAATCAAAGAAGCGGCTGGGTATCCGTTAAGCCATAGTTTTCTATGTAAGATGCCACTATATATAATATTCATCACTATTAAGTGGTTTAATGTAGAAATGTTTATAAATGGACATTTATTTCAAAAAAGTATGATAAAACAAATAATTGCATCATATTTTACCAAAAGATGGTTAAAAAAACATTCACCCAAAGTTATGTTTCGTACTACATCTGAGAATTCAAATGTGACTCAGAGTTCAAAAAAAGATGTAAACAGAACGATTGAAGAAAATATAATAAAACAATATGTAGCAAATTATTTTAATAAAAGATGGTTAAAAAGACACTCCTCGTCAGACAAAGTTCCAAATTTTTTTGATTTTGAAAAAGTGGGAAGTTATGTTTTTCAGGAAGATACTTTCATATGCAAAAAAAGCCAAAACGTAATGTCTCCATTAATAGGATATTCACTTAACACAGAAATTCGTCAGAATGAATCAAAAAATATTGTTCTGTTTCTAGGAAACCCTTTCGATTTTAAAATAAAATCAAAAGGAGATATATCAGAATATGAAATAAAAAGAGTATTTAATTTACTTTCAAATACAAGAAGGGTTATTGCATATTCACAATCAGGATATGGTGATGACTTATTTACTGGTACAATAAATCCTGATGTATATAAAAATCAATTTGTAAGACAATCAAGAATTACAATCCCGAAAATAAAAATGTATGATGGCAATTTTTTTTCTGTGAATGAAAGTCCTATTGAAGATAACAAAAAACTTGTTAAATGTATAAATAGAGTGCTTTTAGAACATTCAGAATCTTTTCCACCATCAGAATCTCGTTTTTCAAGAATACCACACATTTCTTACAATACTGCAATAACTGCATATAATGCAATAAATGGAAGATATCAAGAATTAATTTTTTGAAGACATTTTATCAAGAAATGCTAAAACGTCAGTATCTCCAACATAACATTTCCCCTGATAAATCACTGCAGGAACACCTTGTTCTTCTTCTTTAATATTACAAGAATTAAGTGCTAAATTAAATTCTAAAGCGTTATCGTTATTATTAAATATTTCTTTTTTTGTAATATCAATCTTAGAATCTATATTGTTAACTTGAATATATTTCTCAACCAATTTACAATGTGAACAAGTATCTCCGTAATATAGAATTATTTCGCTCGATGAGTTAGTATTAAAATTAGTAGACAGTTTTACTGACTTTCCAATTGTAAAAAATAATATTCCTGCTAACACAAGAACTATTAATATTATTATTGGAATAATATTTTTTTTAACTGTTTGAGAACCTTTTTTGTTGTTTTTCATATTAATAGTTATAAATTCTTTATTTATTAGTTTATTGATATTTCAGGCAATATTTCATACAAAACTATCCTTGAAGTTTAGAGGATTCATCTTTATGACTATCTTTTTTAATCTGTTCCTCGTCAATTGATAGTGCTAATTCTTTTTTTATTAAATCAGCATTACATTTGCAGCATTTTGTAATATGTTTTTCATTTAATCCTTTCACACGTTGCTCAAAACAATTAGGACAATAATAAAAAGTAACTCTTATTTTTCTTTTTTCTTTGAAAAAAGAAGATTCTCGCATTTCTTCC
The DNA here is from genome assembly GCA_041661165.1 of Candidatus Woesearchaeota archaeon. GTDB lineage: Archaea > Nanobdellota > Nanobdellia > Woesearchaeales > JBAZVA01 > JBAZVA01. Next base: position 33,265 of record JBAZVA010000002.1, read on the forward strand.
ATACTTTCTTCATCGTCTATTTCTTCATTAACTCGCATATTAAATTTGTCTTCATTCATTGTTATCACTCAAGTATATTATCTAATAATTATAATAATATATAAACCCCTTTGTCCGATTTAACGTCATAAAGAGATCATTTATTTCCAAAAAAGAATGTAAAAAAATCAATCTTTTAAGAGTTTGTGAGAAAAACAAATTATTCCTACCACTGAGATTATGTTCACTATTATGAAAAGTAGCCTGTTTCCTTGATATCCGCACGACATACCTTCAGGACAAATCCTAAAAGTCAATAATGTTGCAATCAAAGATAAAACAAACACAAATAAACATAATATCAACATAGATACTGGTAATATTTTGCTTTTCTTTTCCTGTACTGGTAGTGCTTTGATAATTTTTGTTTTCATAATTAGTATAAATTCTTGTAAGTTTATATATGCTGTCTAAGGTTTAATGTTAGTTGAAATTATCGTATTTTTGGCGTGACGTAGTATGACTGATTAAAACCCTTAAGTTTATAAATAGAAAAAAAGTTATTGTCAATATTATGACTACTCGCCTCCCAAAAACAAAAGATAAGACTGCTAAAGTTGAAGAAAAAGCAGACGATGTTGAAGTTCTGAAAGAGAAGAAGAATTCTAAAGTTTCTAAAAAATCAGTGTCTAAATCAGACTCTGAAAAGGTTAAAAAGGCTAATAGTAATATAGAAAAAATCGCTTTAAAGGACGATGAAAAGGTAGAAAATTATGGTTATTTTGATGACAAGAACGAAGTAGTGGTTGAAGAATCAGAAGACGACATAATTGAAAACACAAAAGAAGTATTGATATCAGATTCAAATAACAAAAACGCGCTTGGCGAACAAGAATTCTCGTACGACCTTAAAATTCCAAAAGACAGACTCGGAGTACTAATTGGTAAAAATGGTATTATGAAGACTCAGCTTGAACGAGAAACAGAATGTAAAATTGATGTTGATTCAAAAGAAGGAGAAGTATTTATTTTTGGAACAGATGGCCTTAAACTTTTTATTGCGAAAAATATAATTACTGCAATCGGACGAGGATTTAATCCGCAAGTCGCACTACAACTTCTAAAACCAGACTATTCTTTTGAACTTATTGACTTAAATCAATTTGGTAGAAAAGACCAACATGAAAGATTAAAGGGTAGAGTTATAGGTAGAGAAGGCCGATGTAGAGGGCTAATTGAAGAGTTTACTGCTTCTCAGATTTGTGTATATGGAAAAACGGTTGGACTTATTGGTCGTGTTGAATATGTTATGACTGCAAAACGTGCTTGTGTATCGCTTTTAGAGGGTTCTACTCATGCGTCAATTTACAAATGGCTTGAAAGAAAACGTAGAGAAATGCGACTTAACGATATAAAATCAACTACTAATACTCAGCAATAAGTTATATGCATATCCTAAAGTTTTAAAGAACTTCATCTTATAATATACATCACCAGCCTTAACATATGGTGCTAATAATTGTACTTATTATTACTCTGGTAGAAAGTGCAATCATTATACTGCATACGTAGCCGCGTTGCACTTGGCTACCTCTGCGAGGAGTCTGTTTGCTTGTGATGTATATCAAGGATAATCTTAAACAACAATAAATTTAAATATCTGTTATCATTTTAATTTTATATTAAAAAGGGGGATTGGAAATGGACAACGAACATTTTAACGTACTAAGTCAATCAATTGATTCTATAGTTAATAGTAAGCTTTTTGAAAGAACTATTCATTGGAAAGATTCTCAGAAAATTGTAATGGATATTAAAGAAAGTGTTGGAAAACTTTTTAATGGTTATCAAGCATCTCTTAAAAAATGTGCTGAGCTTAGAAAAGAACTAGCCGATGCCCAAAATGACGTTTCTAACAAAACTAATGAAATTAAAAGTTTATCGTTATCACTTAAAAAATCAGAAGAGCATGATGCTTTATTAACAAAAGAACTTGAGACTGCTAATGCGAAAATCGATGATTTGAAGTTAAAACTAAAAAATCAAAGAGAACATACTGTTAGCTTAGAGAAGAAATTGCTTTTGGAAATTGAAAAAATAAAAAAAGACGCTCATAATACTTTAGTTGATGTTAAAAAGAAATCCGCTGATGAGAAAAATAAATTAACTATTCAAATGCAAAAAGAACGTGCTAATTGTATAAAGAAATATGTTGAATTAGAAAAGAAATCAGAATCTGAAATTTCAGCAAACAAGATTGCTTGCAAAAAAACTATTGATTCTGTTAAGAGTGCAAGTGCGGAAAAAGAAAAGAAATTATTATCTACAATTCTGGCTATTAAATCTTCTTCATCAAAAGATAAAGAGTCTGTTGTTAAGAAAGCGGCATCTATTGAATTAATTTTAAAGAGTAAGATTCTAAAACTTGAGAAAGAGTTAGTAGCTGAAAAGAAAGTAATTGAAAAGTTAAAAAAAACTGAGAAAGATTTGAAGGAAAGGATTGTAAAGATTTCTAAAGTGAAAAAAGCAAAGAAGATAGTCAAAAATATAAAAGCAAAGAAAGTTGCCATTAAAAAAAACAAAGTAAAAAAAATAATTTTAAAGAAAATTAAATTGAAGAAAATTTCTAAAAAGAACGCAAAACCTAAGAAAAAAGTTGTTGTCAAAAAAGTTAAGAAGGCAAATAATAAATCTAAGAAAAAGAAATAAAAAATATTTATTTATACTGTGAACACACAACTTCTTTTGAACCAGAGTTATTAGAATAAGATAAAGCGTCGTGTGAAAACGGAAATAAACCTAAAGAAGAGCTCAAATGATATTTTATGCCTGAATTACCGCAAGCTTTTTGATTAAGACAACCAGAACAAGTATATTCTATGAAATGAACTCCATCTACTAATTTTATTATCGGATTTACTTTCGTTTTCTTGACTTCTACGTCTGCTACTTCGTCTATTGTCCCATTCATAATATCACCACTATTAAATTTACAAAACTTTAATATTTAAAGCTTTCTTTTGAGAGACTCTGTAGAAAACATACACCGGCCTTACATATGTTGCAATAATATTTACTAATTTTACTCGCTTTATCTAAAGAACATAATTTAATTGCTTATTATTTATGCTTGCCGGTTGAACTTTTCTACAGAGCCTTTTTGAGAAAAATCATTCTATGTACTGGAAATCGTCAGCAGCAAGCAAAATATATACTGCATTATTATTAAACATCATATGCGTAAAATATTCGGTGCCGACACTAACGCTATACCTGTGAAGGCTGCTAGACTTTTCGGACAGTGCCAAAAACCGCAAAGATTTATAAAAGAAAAGTCATTCTTACTTACTATGGCAGACGACGCTTTAGATATGAAAACAATTGAATCAAAGATAAGATACTATGCACTTGAAAATGCCATGAAGTTTAATGGAAAAGCAAATCAAGGTGCAGTTGTTGGAAAGATTCTTTCAGAATTTCCTAACGCAAAGAAAAATATGGGTGAAATTGGTAAAAAAATATCTGCAATTTTGTCTGATGTAAATGGAACTTCTGTTGATGAGCAAAAAAATGAACTTCTAAAACTAAATCCTAGTTATTTTGATGAACAAAAAGAACAAAAAGACAAAAGAAAAGAAGAACGTTCTGAATTGCCAGAACTAAAAAACACAGTTTATGGAAAAGTAATAACAAGAATTTCTCCTGAACCTTCAAAATACAATCATTTTGGTCACGCAATTAGTTTTCTATTCAATCACATGTACGCACAAAAATATGGCGGGAAAACTATTTTAAGATATGAAGATACTAATCCTGAAAAAGGTGCACAAGAATATGTTGATGCAATGAACAAAGATGTACTAGAATATCTAGATATTCATGTCGCAGAAACAATATTTGTGTCTGACAGATTACCACAATATTATGACATGGCAGGTTTTGCAATTAATTCAAATAACGCATTTACTTGTTTTTGTACTTCTGAAATGATTTCAAAAGACAGACGAGAAATGAGAGATTGCCCATGCAGAAAAAAATCATTAGATATCACAAAAGAAGAATGGCAAAAGATGCTTGATGGTAAATTTGCAGAAGGGGAATGTACTTTACGATTAAAAATTGATATGCAGCATAAAAATGCAGTAATGAGAGATCCTGTTATATTTAGATTATCCTATGCCCCTCATTATAGACAAGGAACAAAGTATAAAGTTTGGCCAATGTATGATTTTGAAAATTCAGTTGAAGAAGGAAACTATGGAATTACTCATGTATTTAGGTCAAACGAGTTTGAATCAAGAATTGAACTTCAGAATTACATAAGACAACTTTTTTCATTATCTAACCCAGAAATTAAGCAATACGCTAGATTTAATGTTGTTGGCGGAGAAACACATGGAAGAGAAATTAGAAAAATGATTGAATCGGGAGAATATTCCGGTTGGGATGATATTAGGCTAGTTACACTTCGCGCACTAAAACGAAGAGGAATAGTAAAAGATTCATATTATGAACTTGCAAAAATAATTGGAATGTCAAAATCTGTTTCTGATTTAGATTTTTCTCAAATTGCTGCAGTAAATAGGAGATTGCTTGATGAAAAAGCAGATAGGTTCTTTTTTATTGAAAATCCAATTCAAATAGAAATTGACGGAGCACCTAAACAAGAAATTGAACTTGATTTACATCCAACAAATAAGAAAGGCGGTAGAAAATTTAGCACTCATACGAAATTTTATGTTAATAAAAAAGATTTAAATGAAGTAAAAGATGGAGAAATTATAAGATTTATGGATTGTCTTAACTTTAAGATAAATGGCGCAGATTTTGAAATTGATTCAATTGAATATGAAAAGTTCAAAGGACGAGGACAAAAGTTGATTCACTTTTTACCATACGAAGAAACACTTGACGTTGAGGTGCTTATGCCTGATAATGTTACAATAGCAGGACTTGGTGAAAGAAACATTAAAATATTAAAGATTGGCGACATTGTACAATTTGAGAGATTCGGATTTGCAAGACTTGATGAAATTTCGATTGATGGAACATATAAGTTTTGGTTTTCTCACAGATAATAGTCATTATTTTTATACCATAGTGTGGATATTGAATTATGGATAACGAACAATTTAGGAAAATAGTTTTTGAACAAATTAATGAAATTTCTTCTCGATTAATTTCACATTCACAAATCAGTATTTTATCTATGAGAAATAACGAATGGCTAGAAAAATTAAAAAATGCCACAGAAATACCTGTATACTTAACAGACGAACAAAAAATCGCAGAATATACACAATTTTTATATATTGTTTTAAAAAATGTATTTATAGAAACAAGAGATTCCAGAAGAAATTATTTTTTTAACCTGACAAAAAATTATTTCGAAATGATAAAATTTCTGTCTTTTGACAAACAATTATTGTTTCTTAATATTTTAGATTCTTTGTCTGAAAACGAAGTTATTTTTCTAATTTCTTTTTATAATAGAAACACAAATCCTACCGAGTCAATATATGATGTTGAATATACTGATATAAGAGAAAGATTAGCAAGCAAAGGTGTAATAACTAAAGAAATTAAACATATGACTTCTTCTTTTAAAATAATTAACTTACAGATGAAAAAGAATTTTGAAAAAATTATTTTTGAAATAAATAAAATAAGGGGAAATAATGATTCTTATTTCGATATAAATTACGAAGAAAAATTTAGTCCTGCAAGAGATTGTCCAGTTATAGTATACATAGAATCCGATTTAGGAATTCAATTCATAAGTTTTCTTATGGGAAACACTAGTGCATTTGAGAATAATCATGTAAAAATTAAGATTTAAACACACTATTAGTTTCTTATCTTTGCAGGATAATTCCCACCAAAACATCCTGAACAAATATCACATTTGTATGTGTTGGTTACTACGTCATTTAATCCTTGTAGCGATAGATATATTGTTTTGTCAGCACTCGTTTCTCTTGCAATATCTTCTTCGTTGTGTTTGTAAGCGATAAGTTCTTGTTGTGTTTGATGATCCATACCCATATAGCATGGATGTTTTATCATGGGAGAAAGAAAAACATTAATAATCATTTTTGCTCCTGCTTTTTTAAGTCTTAAGTTATTTTTTCTTGCTGTCGTACCCCTTACATTAGAATCGTCAACAGTTATCACTACTTTATCTTCCACTTTTTCTTTTCTAAGATCAAGTTTCATATGAGCAATTATTTCTCTTTCTTCTTGAGTAGACGCAGTATAAGATCTGCCTTCTGATTTTTGTGCATTGTGTCTTCTTAGAAAATATTCTTTGTACGGAATATTACTTACTTTCTGAAATCCTATAGCGCCTTGTTTACCAGAATCAAGAATTGGAATTATAAAAATATTATTTTCATATTCTTTTTTTAGTTTATTAAAAAAATCATTGTTCTCATTATAAATTTTCATTCCGCATTGTTGTCTGAAATCTTCGTGCATATAACCATTATATTCTGATCTTGGTTCCGAAAAATAAATACCCTCAAATATACACCAATGTTCTTTACCTGTGGCGAAATGTATACTTTTAAAACCTTTTTCTGATCTTACTGATTTTTTATCAAAAATAACCATTTCTCCCGGGTTTACATCTCTTACAAATTCGTAATCATCAAATATTCTAAAAGCATTTGTTTCTGATGCCAACAAATATCTATCGAATATCTTTGCTATCGATAAAGGTCTTACTCCATGTTGGTCCCTTAATGCAAATAGTTTATCTTTCGTCATTATAAGAAGCGAGTATGCTAAAGGTATTTTTGTTATTTCTGACGCTATTGCATCTTCAAGTGTTTTCTTTTTTGATTGACCAATTAAATGTGCAAGCGTTTCTGAGTCTGATGTTGATTGAAATAACGCACCATTTTTTCTTAATTTTGATCTGTAATTATTCACATCAACTAACTGGCCATTGTGTGCTATTGCAAGTTGTCCGTATTTTGTATCTTTGAATAATAATGGTTGAATATTACAAAGTTCTTCAGCCGAACCTCTTGTAGGATATCTATTGTGACCAATTGCAACTTTTCCAGGGACTTTATTTTTAAAATCAAAATCTTTTGGAAAAACAATACTTACTTTTCCAAGATTTTTGTAAGAATGAATATTTTGATGATATGAAGACACAATACCTGCTCCAGCTTCTCCCCTATGTTGCATAACTTGGAGCATATCTCGAACAATTTCGGACGCCATTGGAATATCTATTGCTGCCGCAAGTCCGCATTCTTCTCTTAAAAATTCTCTTGCTTCGTCTCCCATTTTTTAGAATCCTTATTTGTCTTTTAATTTATTTTATGAAACTTTTAATGTTATTAGATGAAATTCGTTATATAAAAGCTCTTATTAAAAAGTCATACATTTGTTATATAATCGTTATTTTGTCCTATGTTGGTAAAGAAAACAAATGAAATAATAAATATAGATGATGAAAAAGAAACATATAAAAAGCAAACTAAACTTAAAAACAATTATGGAATATATGTTAACAAAATTAGCGAATTCGAATTTATATTCTAAACTAGATAGTATAAAAGATATTGAGGAAAAAAGAGAATTAATTCGTTCTTCTTTTAAATTTGGTAGAATTCCTTCAATGATTTCAGATTCAAAAGGAACGTTGACTGATTTATTAAAAATTCCTTATGATGATAACAAAATTTGTTTTCCTTTTGTTGTAGGGCAAAAGTATAAGTTAAATAAATCACACACTCCTATCGATGAATTTTCGTTTGTATATCTTCTTGCTATTGCTCAATTCGATTCACAAAAAACATTAGTTGTTGTTAATCGAGATGAAAATATCGGTGTTTTTTATAGAAATGAATTACAAGACCCAATTAATATGCAAGAAAGAACTAAAAAACTAAAATACAAAAAATAATTTAGTAATAACAAGTTATAAATAAATTTTCTATATTTTAAATTAAATAAATCTACATTTAGTCATATATAATCAAGAAATAACGTGCGGATTTTTAAAGAAAACCGACAAAACACATAATAACTACTTTAAAGTGGCGATAAATTTATATAGTCATTACATCTTCTTCATACACATGGGAAATTTATGGGACTTATTTAACAGGTTAGAAAAGTCAGAGTATTGTAGATATACTAAAGATGGAAAATATTACATTGAAGAAGAAAATAAGATTATAACATTAAAACCTCAAGAATTACTTGAAATTGGAAGAACTTATCCAAGCAGAGAACAAGTGATGATTGCTTATTTTGATGATGACCTTCCAACAAGAGTTTTGTATTTTGGAGAAAATGCTAATATGATGCAAAAAACACTTGATAAATTAAAACTTCCCAAGTCTTGGCCATCAAATCTTGGTGAAAAAGTTTTTTATCTTTTTAAAGGTCATTTAGAATTTATTAATTCTGGCCCAGTTTCACTAGAACAACAAGTTGTTTCTGGTATAGAGCATAAATTCGAGTCAATTATCAAAAAATTGATTGACATTTATCGAACTTCTGAACAAAAAGTATTTCAAGGTGAAAAAGGAGATTTATCAGGAGTTATATTTAATTGAGCTTCGTATGGTGAATGTTCATTCACCTTATATAAAAAATAAACCTTATCTTTTCTAAAAAGTCTATGCTCAGACAATATTCTTACAGGAGCACCTCCTCTGGCAAGATCTCTCCAACCATTGATAAATCTAATCTGACTTTTGGAAGGCCTAGTCAAAAGTTTAATAGTTGTAATAAGTTCTTGCTTATTTAATTGATTTATTTTATTTAGAAAAGCATGTCTACCTGTTCTATTAAATAAAAAAAACTTACCTAATCCCTCTGCATCATTCAAAATATATCTAATAAGTTGATTTGTATTTATTTTGGTAAAAGAAATTATTTCCGGGTCAAATGCTACCCTTATTCCAGAAAGCAACTCAGATAATCCGGATAAAAATTTTTTACTAAATTGCCTATAGTATACTCTTGAAAGATTATTTCGTTTAGATTCTGGTTCTAATAAAAGGTTAATAGCTCTTTGTAATTCTTCGGATGAAAGTAAATAGCCTTTTCGTATATCTGGAACGTTAATGCCTTGAATAGAATTATAAAAAACATTTAAATTTCCCAAAAAAATATTTAACAATTTTGAATAATCCGATTCTAAACCATTTGAATATAAAACACCGTTTGAAATGATATCTTCAATTATTTTTATGTTTTTATGATTTGATATATAATCAAATTCTTCAGACTCAAGAATTGATTTAAATTTTATTAGATTTTTATAACCCATATTCATTCATATAATTCACAAATATATAAACTTTGTTTTACTTAAGTCTATACTTAGTCATATCAACTTTCCCGTATTCTGTGAATGTGACTTTCTCTTTTTCTAAAAGTTTTCTTTGCTCATCAGGTCCGCCGAATGCGAAACTTGATGCTAAAGAACCGTCAGAGAAAACTACCCTATGACACGGAACACAACCTTTAGCGCTTCCGGGCAATGGATTTTTATGTAATGCATATCCAACGACACGAGAGCATTTCAAGTCACCACACACGACTTTAGAAACGTCTCCATATGTTGCAACTTTTCCTTTCGGAATTGTTGAAACGAATGCATAAATGTCGTTGTATAGTTTTGTTGGCATGATTATGAATAAAAATATATATTTAACTCTAAAACTAACATATCAATCTAACTACTTTTGATTCTTGATTTTAGCATCTTAATTCGTTCTCTTAACTCAATTGCAAGTTCGAAATTCAACTCTTCTGAAGCTCTATTCATTTCTTTTTCAAGCTTACTAATCATCTTTGGAATGTCTGATTTTGCAATGTGCTTAATATCTCTAAGTTCGATCTTCTTTTCGGGAATTGCTTTTATGATTGTTTTTGGAGTAATGTTATGTTTAATATTGTACTCTTCTTGAATTTTTCTTCGACGATTTGTTTCAGAAATCGCTCTTTTCATTGAATCTGTTGTAACGTCTGCATACATTATGACTCTACCTTTTTCGTTTCTTGCAGCTCTACCAATTGTTTGAATTAATGAACGTTCGTTACGCAAAAAACCTTCCTTATCAGCATCTAAAATTGCAACAAGACCTACTTCAGGAAGATCTATTCCTTCTCTTAGAAGATTTATTCCTACAAGCACGTCAAATTCTTTTGCACGAAGCTGTCTTAATATTTCTGTTCTTTCAAGTGTATCAATTTCAGAATGCAAATATCTTACGCGAATGTTTCTTTGTGCAAGATATTCTGTTAATTGCTCTGCCATCTTCTTAGTTAATGTTGTTACAATAGTTCTTCTATTTTCTTTTACTTCTTTTTCAACTTCTAACTGGAGATCATCAATCTGACCTTTTGTAATTCTAACTTCAACATTTGGATCCAAGAGTCCCGTTGGACGAATAAGTTGTTCGGCAACCTGTTTTGAATGATCAAATTCATATTGTGCTGGTGTTGCAGAAACGAAAAGTGCGTGATTAAAATATTTTTCAAACTCTTCAAATTTTAAAGGACGATTGTCAAATGCACTCGGAAGTCTAAACCCAAAATCAATTAGTGATTTTTTTCTTGAATAGTCTCCCTTATACATACCTGTAGATTGCGGAATTGTCTGATGCGATTCATCAATAATCATTAAAAAATCATCTGGGAAATAATCTAAAAGACAATGCGGTGGTTGACCTTCTTTTCTTTTATCAAAATATCTTGAATAATTTTCTATACCATTACAAAATCCTAATTCTTTTATTAGTTCTAAATCATAATTTGTTCTTTGCTTTAATCTGTGTGCTTCTAATTCAGGCATTTTGGGTAACCTGTCATTTAGTTCTGAACGAATATTATTTAATATTGAATCAACATCATCAGTATCAATCACAAAATGTCTAGCAGGAAACATTACAAATGATGGATAATCATGTTTCTTTATCATATTCTTTACATCAAGCTCATATATTTTGTCAATTTCGTTGCCAAACAATTCTATTCGAATAACATTTTCAGAATATCCAGGAATAATATCTATTACGTCTCCCTTAACTCTAAATCTTCCTGGTAAAAGTTCTTTATCATTTCTTTCATACTGCATATGCAAAAATTTTGAGAGCAACTGTTGTCTTGTAATTTTTTCTCCTTTTTGTATTTTGCATGCTACAGATTTGTATGATTTAGGGTCACCAAGACCATAAATACATGAAATAGATGCAACAATTATAACATCGTTTCTTGTCATTAGAGAAGTTGTTGCGGATAAACGCATTTGTTCAATTTTTGGATTTACGCTTGAATCTTTTTCTATATAGGTATCACTAGATGGAAGATATGATTCCGGTTGATAATAATCGTAATATGAAACAAAATACTCTACAGCGTTGTCAGGGAAAAATTCTTTTAGTTCTGCGTAAAGCTGTGCCGCCAAAGTTTTATTGTGTGCAATAACTATCGTTGGCTTACCATATTCTTTTATCACATTGGCCATTGTAAAAGTTTTTCCAGAACCTGTGACTCCAAGCAAAGTTTGACATGGAAAACCTTTCTTTAGACCTTCTGTTAGTTTTTTAATTGCGTCAGGCTGGTCACCTGTTGGTTTGAATGGCGCTTTCAGAACAAATTTATTTGGCATTATGTTTTCTGTCAGAATGTTTTTAACAGTTTTCAACGCCGCTTTTATCTTTTTCACCATATATTACAGAATAGAAATGCGGTTTATATATATTGCGAGCAAATTTTCAGGCAGAAAGTACAGCACTGTCAAAAACGTCTTTACCAGCCTTGATTGTATTGCTTATATAATTGTACTAATTTAATTACATATTCTAAAGAACAAATTTAATTACTGCATACTGTTCTGCTTGTAGGTAAAGACGTTTGAGAAGAGTTCTTAATTATATCAATAGAACTATTTTTTATCTCCCCATGACAAATCTGCTTTTGTAAAATCAATATTTTTTCCTTTCAGCTGTTTTATTACTTCAACCGCTCCTAAATTTCTAACATCATAAGGAGTCATTTCTTTTGACTGTGCAAGATAAGACACAATAGTATTTGCATCTTTGTCAGTTAAAAGAGCGACAGGTATAACCGGGTCAATATAAGAGAAATTTTCTTTAAAAAAATTATACCATGTTGATAATATTTCTTCATGAAAGTTCGTATCAAATTTCGGATAAACTTTGTCAAACATAAATTGTCTTATTTCTGTGAATGCATCATATTCTTTTCCATAAGAGAATGAGACTTCGCCTTTTTCTTTGCTTTCTCTAATTAGAGCACGCATACAAGTATCGATTCTTTTTCTTGGATTGTTTCCTAAAAAAGATGCACACTTTGGAACTTTATCTTCACCTAATCTTCTGCTTACAATATCACTTAAGTCTGCAAAAGTGTAAGCAATTTTATCTGCCCACATTACGATATTATATTCCTGTGGTTTGTTAATTAATGTTTTTAATTCTCCTTTACCTCTCGAATGATATAAAATTCCTTCAAGAGTTTCGTATGATAAATTTAGTCCTTTCCCTCTTGTTTCAATATCCTGCAAAACGACAACGCTAAAAATATTGTGCTTAAATTGTTTTCCGGAAAGTTTTGTTAATATTTTTTCTCCATGATGACCATACGGCGCATGTCCAACATCATGTCCTTCTGCAATTGCTTCGCACAAATTCACATTAAGACTAAGCATTTCAGCAAGTATTGATGAGACTGCTTTTACTTCATTTGTGTGCGACCCTCTTGTCCTAACATTAGAATTTTCAGGGTCACTAATTACCTGAGTTTTGTTACCTATTCTTCTGTTTGATTTAGATTGACTTATTTTATCAATATCTGATTTGTATTGATCTTGTCTTTCACTTATGAGCAACTTTTCATCTACATCCCGTCTTCCTTTACTGTTCCTTTGGTCAAATGCTGTTAGCATGTTTTCACGTTTGTTAACTAGTGTTACTTTTATGGTATTATCTATTATTATTAATAAAAGCCGTCCTTAAAAATGTTTCTCCTTTAAAATGACAAATATAGAAACATTTATTAACGAATACGAAATTTTATCATGATAATGACAGGAAAAATGCTTTACATTGGAAAATTCTTTACTCCTAATGAGAATCTTGAAGATGTATTAACACATTTGGGTTACAATGCATCAGTACGTTTTACAGGCAATGATGGGATTGAAGAATATGCATTGCAAAAATCACGTAATGACCCATATGATGTTGTTGTTATTAAAGATAATCCAGAATTATATCATCAAATAAATCCTTCTGAAATAGAGAAAAGTTTGCGTGATATGGATAAAAATGTTAAAATTGCTGTGCGAAAATATGATATTAATTTTTCATCTCTATTAAATGCTGCATTTCAAGCGATGAATTCTACTGAAAAATGATTATTAAATATTAAAATATAAAAATATGCGTGAAGTCTTTCTACCAGCAAGCAAACTAGTATGCAGAATTATAAATACACATTATGACATTATAATTATTAGTACCATTATTTACATAACATGTGAAGGCTGGTTAAAAGACTTCAAACTTTACTATGCAGAAAAATATTAAAAAAATTAATTAGATCCTCTGTTTCTTTGAAATCTTAATCTTTGATAATCACTCATAGGATTTGTTGATTGTCCTATTTGACTATTATTAAAATAAGGAATGTCTCCTGTTGGTGTATCTTTCATTCTTCGTATTTGTTCCATTAAATTTGCATAATTATTTTGTGGGAAAATACAATCGTGTTTTACATCTAAATTGTTTGTTTTCATAACACTTTAAAATTTTGAACTATTTATAAATATTAGCATTACATTACTGATAAGTAGTCAATAAAGAAAGATTTATATACTAAAAAAACAACTTATAGTTCTATGAATGACAGTTCAAAAAACAAACTCGAAAAAATGATTAGAAAATCTTACTTTTCAGGCAAGTTTCAAGACACAATTTTTCACTCGACTGATTTTGATAACATTAGACGTGATGAACTGACAATTTTAAATGATTTGAATAAAACTGAAAAATCAAACCACGTTCAATTACATGGATTATACAACGAATTAATCAAAATTTATCTTGAAATTGGAAGATTTAAAATGACGCAAGATATTATTCCAGTAGCGAATGAATTTTTTCCTGAAAAGAATGCTTGGTTAAAATATGCAAAACATTTTGAGTTTTTGTTTCTAAACAAAAAAGTAAATGAAATAGAAACTATGAATCAATTTGGTAGAAAATGTTGTTATTATCCGCACGAAGAAGCACTTACTGGTTATAATAATTTGATTAAAACATGTCCACAAGAAGGACATCTTGAAATAGCGATGTTTTATGAAAAATTAAAAGATTCGAAAAATATGACTCTTCATTATCTTCAAGCTTTAAAATATGAAAAAAATCCAAGTTTAAAAGTCGAAATAGAACGAGCGTTAACAAAAGAGTTATCTGAACGTTCACGTTAATATTATTTATTTAGTATTATGTCGTATAATGATTTGAATTGTTTAAAATTTTGTTCTGTATCATTTATTCGCTTAATAATTTTATTATCTTTGATTAAACTTTTTAAATGCTCTAATGCATCAGGCACATAAGATCTCATAAATGATGAATCTTGAAAACTAGGCATAGAATCTATAATTTCATCTAATTTTATTGCAGAATATTTAGCATCTCTTAGAGTTAATTCATCTTTTTCATCCAACAATCTTTTTGTATCTAGTAATGTTTCATTTTTGTAAAGCATAAGATAAACATCTTTTATACCTAAATAAGTTTCAAACCTCATTTTTATTTCATCAATATGACATTCCATATTTATCACCTAAAATAAATTTATATCGCCATTTTTATCTATTTGTGAATCAAACAGTAAATTTGGCTCTTTCGCATCCATCTCTCTTTGTTTCTCAAGTTCGTTTAATAACTTTCCATATTTTTTATCCAAATCAACTTTCACCCTGATTGCATTTGTTTTTTCACTTTTCTTCTCAAGAATTTGAAATTTTATCTTACTAATATTTGCAGTATCTCGTAAATTAAGAACATATTTAAATAATATTTCTAAATTTGAAATATCTTTATCTTTCCAAACTAATGTTGCAATTCCTGATACTGCAACTTTGTTATGTTGTGGCAAATATTCATAAAATTGACCGTGATAAGAATATTCTGGTTTAATTATTGTACCATAATCCAATAGTTTTGAAGCAATATCGGAATATCTTACACCTAATAAGTTTGATAAATTTGACTTGTATTCCTTAATAAGATTTAAAAAAAAAGTATCTTCATAATTGTTTTTTAAATTTGTGGGTTTTCCTCTATCTATACAAACAGTATCTTTGTCTTGAACAACCCTATGCACTAATTTTGCATCAACAGGCGTTGATAAATAAGTAAAAGCCATTAATCCTACAAGTCCTAATTGTTTTATGTTCATGTTATCACCTGTGCTATTCATTTATTCGTCAGAATTATTAGTTTCTACATCATCATCTTGACTATTTGAGTCATCATCAGAATCATCATTTTCATTATTTGGATAATAATAATCTAATGCTTGCTGAACTAATTTATTATTCGGATACAACACAAGCATCGATTCTAAATTCAAACTATAATTCCAATTTGTAGAATTAGAATATGGAGATAATGGATTTACTTTTCCACAAAATCCGAAAGTTAGATCAGGGATGTTATCATCTATAAAATCAATAGTCATATTGCCAGTTATACACCTATCGTTTCGTAAATCACATCTTTTGTAATTTATATATGGAGGATTACAAAAACCAATTATCACATCTGTTACTTTGTATGATTTACAAAGATTGCTAACTATTTCTTGATAATCCTCATCAACAACATTTTTATAATTTAATTTACAAAGATTTAGAAGGTCGCCCAATAATCGTGATCTGTTTCTTTTTGTATCTTTTGGAGTAAGTGCGTCATTCACTTCTTTTAAAATACCACCAAACAACTCGAAAGTTTCACGTGTTGCTTCTTTAAGATCTCCTGAAACAGTTCCTGTTTGTGGAGTCGCATATGATGCTATAATCATTGCAGTTATTGTTGTGTATTTTTGTATTTTGTTCATGATTTTACCTTTTGAGTTTTACATTTTCGACTAATTCAGGTTTATCAACACTTTTTCTTTTGTGACAAAGAAATTCATCCTTAATCATTTTGTTTTCAATACCTGAAAAATACTTGTAAAGTAATGGAACTTGTTCTTTCATTTCGTTTCTAGAATATTCAGAGCCATAAAATGCTGAAAAGTACTGTGCAAAACATTCTTGTTCGTTTGCATTTGCATAATCGGGATTATTTGGAAACAAAACATCTGAAGAAAGCAATTTTTTGTCCTTATATAATTCAAATATGTACCTAAACTCAGGTGTTGATGAGAGTCTAATTTTTTTACTATTTCCTACTATGAAATTATATTCAATAGCATTATTATAATTTCTAAGTATATATGAAAATCCGGAACTATCAAAATTTGTATAATTTGTTTTATCTAATTGATATATATTAATATTGTCTTTTGGCCAGTCATCGAACAATAGTTTTTCTATTAAAACATCAAAAGAATCTATATTAATTTTTTCTTCGATAAAAAGATTCATAATATTTTCAAGTCTTGAATCTCTATTTCTTTCGGTCGTATTATCTACCACATACAATTCATTGTCTACTATATGGCCATATTCATGAAGTGATATCGTAACAAGATTAAATTTATCTTCAATTATTAAGAATACATTTAATATTGGAAAAAGATAAGAAAAAAGAAGATTTGGCACTGTAGTTCCAACTGGAGATACATATGCTTCTTTTTTATCACCATCTTCTGACGCAGTACGGCAAAATCCCGTCTGATTACCCTTTAAAAAAAGATATTTATTTTCTTGAGATGTGTCTTTGTCAACAAAAGAATAAATTACTTTTGCACCTGATTCGTTAATAACTTTTTGAATCTGATCAGGTACATTTTCTAATGATCTAATTTCTTTGTTACTTGTCAAAATTGAGTTATTTTCAATGTTAACTGTTTCGTTTGGAGTGCAATAATCTTTTATACTTTCAACTGGTTTTAAACCTGCACAGCCTGTTAATGCAGTTATTGCTCCTAATGAAATTATTTGTTTAAGATTCATACTATCACTTCACAATAATATTCATATATGGTTTTACTTTATCTACAATTATCTTAGAATCAAAATTGTACGGAAATGTTGTTGGAAGAGTTATGCCTAATTTTTTTAGATAATCAGGTTGTTGTTGTCTTAACGTATCATTGCCAATTATTCCACTGTATAAAACGTCATTATATGGAAGATGTGTTGTCGGACTTAGTCCTCTTGTTTCTATGTCTATTATTGATCCATTCTCAAAGTAAGTTATAGGTTGTTCTTTTAATTTTAAATCGGTTTGTGGTTCAAAAATCATCCAATTACTTAATAGTAATGGATTGTCTCCTACTAATATGCTATTAACCGCATGAGATTTTTTATCTTTTGATACTAATGAAACATTAAACATAGGTATTCCTTGAAGTCTTGCATTATTTGCCACATCTCTTGAATAATCATGACATACATAATCAGGTGATGACGCAATTATTTCGTCAGTTTTATCTGATGCTAAAAAAGAATTGAGTGTTGATTCTAATGATTTAGACGGCATATAATAATCAAAAGTAGATTCGTAAAATGTTCTAATTCTTAATGACGGATTAACTGAATATTTTGATTCATTTATTTTGTTAAATACAGGTACTTTCGCATCAAAACTTAGTTTATTAAACAAATCAATTATATCTGCTTTACCATCTGAAATATACCAAGAATACCACATTCCTTCTGATATGGATCTTGCATTTTTTGTTAAATAATCAATTACAAATTTTTTATCTACAAATTTATTTTTAATTGAAAAATATTCTCCGTCCATAAATTCTACATTTAAATAATTATTATCTGATGATGCTGATGAAATAATTTCAATATCTAGATTTAAACTAGGTTTATTTATCTGTATTGAATCGGATTGTTTTAGATAACCATATCCTATAAAAGAAGTATTATTTAGAATTTGTAAAATTTCACCGTCATTCTTTATCCATTTATTTGTTTTATCTAGATTAACGTTTGAAGTATCACTTGCAGTTCTTAAATAAAATAATTTTATTTCTTTCTGCGTATTATTTATAATAGCAGGATATTCGTTGAATTTTATATTTATGAATGTATCTAAATTATTTAATTTTATTGTAGAATCCGGAAATGTTACTCCTTTAAAACTCAAAGAACTATCTAATTGTGAATATGCTTCTTTTTTTAATCTTGTGTCTTGTGTTGTTTCTTGATTATTATTGATGTTATTATAATTATTATTGTTATTTATACTTCCCGTACCATTTCCTAATAAAATCATTTTTTTAAATTGTTTTTTTCCTGCAATATTTAATGAATACAAATATACTCCCTTTGCAATTCTTTTGTTATTATCTCGACCATCCCAAAAAATAGTATGTTCGCCAGAATTATCAAATCCTGAATATATATTTTTTACAAGTCGTCCTTGTAAATCATATACTTCGACATTTACATTTGCACTTTTTGGTAAATTATATCTTATATTCGTAGAGAAACTAAATGGATTTGGAAAGTTTTGGTATAATTTTGCTTCTAAACCTGCAGAAACTGTATTTTTTTCTACTGATACTTTTGAAATATCAAAATTACCATTCACATCGGTTGTTACACACTTTTGTCCTTGACAAACTTCGACATTTGGGATTGGTTCGTTAATTAAATTTGTTACTTTTCCTGTTACGTTTGCGCTTAACGGCAAATAACTTAACAAAGCAAGTGCTGTCGCAATAATTGTTTTTTTCATAGTATCGCCTAAATTAATCCTTTTGCTGATGGTATCTGTGTTGAGATTTTATTTTTCATACAAGCAATTTTTAATGCTCTTGAAAATGCTTTAAATACTGATTCTAATTTGTGATGATCATTATTTCCATATTCAACTTTTATGTGAATATTTGCTAAAAGCCCTCTTGAAAACCCATTAAAAAATTCTAAATAGTCGTACTTTGAATTATTTACTTTCAAATCAATAACAGTGTGAGATCTCCCAGAAATGTCTATTGCAACTGTTCCTAATGATTCATCCATAGGAAACATAAAAAAACCTGATCTGTTAATTCCTAATTTATCACCAAGTGCTTTTCTAAATGCTTGTCCTAAGACTATTCCGACATCTTCAATAAGATGATGGTTATCAAATAAATCATCACCTTTCGCATTCAAAGTTATATCAAACATTCCATGAACACAAATAGTTTTAATCATATGTGTAAGTAAATTACAATCAGTAGTTATTTTGTTTTTTCCCACGCCGTCTATATTTAATTCTAACTCAATTTTTGTTTCGTCTGTTTTTCTTGATATTTTAGCACATCTCATATTCTCACCATAAATATAATTTTTATTATTTTATTTTTTTAATAATCCATTTCCTTCTTCTAGTGTTTTAGTATTCTTCCATGAAACGTTTGATAAATCAGTATCTACAAAATAAACTAACTCATTATCTAAATTGACAGAAGCCATTTTTTTAATTTCTGTATTTGTCAAGTGGGAAAGTAAAACTTTATTTAGACCATGATGTGCGACATGCAAAACATTTGTTAGATTTTTTTTGTTAATATCGTTTAAATAATTTGATATTCTTTGATATGTATCTTGATAACTTTCCCCGCCAGAAATCCTATATCCTATATCCGCATACTTTTTTTCTCTTTCTTTTTTTACAAATAAATTATTTTCAGGCATTCCTTGACAAATTCCTGGATTTATTTCTGTTATCCTATCATCTATGGTTATTGTAATATTTTTTTGTTTTGATATTGGCAATGCAGTTTCATACGCTCTTCTTAATGGCGAGGTATAAATTGCATCTATATTATAATTATTCAATACTTTGGAAAGGTTTGTTGCATGTTCATATCCTTCTTTTGTAAGAACAGCATCATCATAAGGACCAGAGACTAAATTAGCATCATTAAAGTTCGTTCTTCCATGTCTTGCTATTATTAGTTTCATTTGTTATCACCTGTTTTTTGAGTTTCTATAAATTGTTCTGATATTTTTTCTTTATGTGTCAAAAAATCTTCTTTTCTTAGTGTACTAATAAAATGATATACGTGTTTTTCTTTTATTTTAAAATTTTCTTCCATTTTTTCTATGAAATGCTTAAGTTCGGAGTGATCTTTATGTATTAATTCAAACATAAAATCAAACCCTGAATTTATTTCATACGCAGAGTTTACTGAATGCTCTGAAAGTATGAAATTTTTGAACCTTTCTCTGTCTTCTTTTTCTATCTTTAGTGCAATTGAAACTGCAGTAGTGTATCCTAATTTGTGAAAATCGACAAGACAAGTATTCTTCTTTATGATTTCATCTTTTTCAAGACGTTTTATGTTTGAAAAAAGAGTCGTTACCGGTATGCCTGTTTTTAACGACATATCGGTAAGAGTTTGTCTTGAATTTTTTCTAAGTTCCGAAATTATTTTTTCTTTCATCATATTTACTCGTTAAAATATCCTTTTACTTTGTCAAATAGCGAAGTACTTGTAGATATTGGTATGTCTTTACTATTCGTTACACATTTATGATAATTATTAACAAATTTCCAATCAGGATCTACAAAAACATATTTTTCTGCTGCATAATTGTTTCTTTTCACATCCCCTGTAAATGATTCTAAATAATTTTTTACTCCAACTATTGCAGTATTATCATTTATGTAAAGAACTGATTTACCTACACCATTACCTGAATTATATTTACTATCCCTAAATCTCCATACTTTGTCGTTTCTTGGTGGCATATCTGTTAAATCATAAAATTCCCAATTATAGTTCTTACTTCTATTTTCATCACTATTATTATTTTCGGCTTTTGTGTTATATTTTTCTTTTACTGCACTAATGAGTAAATCGTGTTTTCTTGTTTCTTCACTTGACATATTCATACGTTCTACTTTTTCAGTTAAATCACTACATCCAGTTACTGCACCCATTGTTCCTAATGCAATCATTGATGTTACTATCATCTTTGTTAATGTTTTTTTCATTTTTTCATTCCTCCATATATATTCGAAATAAATTCAATTAAATTTTCGTGATTAAACGTTTTGTCAATCACGCCATCTGTATAATAAGATAAATTATCTCTTAGAGAACTATATTCGAAAACTTGCACCGGTTTTATTTCTTTTAATACACACGCAATTTCTCCAGAGTTAATTATTCTTTCTGATAATTTTTGATTATTTTGATATATCGAATTTTTATATCTATAAATAAAATTTCCTGTGAAAACTAAATTTATCGGTTCTTTTTTTAAAACATCAACGGCATCTTCTAAGCAATCAGGCATAATAATTTGATTTTTTAATTGAAACAATACCGCCATAATAGTTTTTCTTGATTCTTCGTGTTTTTGTAAAATCATTATTTCTTTTTCCATATTATATCTTTCATCATATTAATGTATTCTTTTTTTGTCAAATGAATTCATTTCCCAATTGCCGTTAACGTATTTTAATTTTGCTGTGAACAAATATTCGTTACACAAACAACCATTTTCTTGTTCATACTTGTATTTACCTATCGCAGTTGATTTTGTCGCATCATCATTAAATGATTTTATTTTTATGTTTTCTAATTTTAAATAACATTTTCTAAATCCATCAAGAACATATTCTGAAAAATATGTTTCGTTTGGAAGTCCATTTTCTCTTTCCCATATTTCTATTATGTCTTTTTTAAGTTCTGATTTTCGCACATATTCTGAAAGTGGATTTGCAATAACTTCTGATTGAAAATTTGGAATCAGTAAAGATGCTCCGATTAATCCGGTTGCTAATGTTTTTCGTATATCACGTCCTTTCCATCCAAAGGTAACTTTTTTCTATTTGTTGTTTTATTTTCCAGTAATCGGAAAATCTTACTTTCTATTAGACAAGAGAATTATATATACTTTTTCCACATAATGTATACATTAGTGTGTACGTATGTATATTTTAGAAAAGTATATAAATAATGAAATTCACCACATTATTATGAAACGAAAGATAGTAAAACATGGTTCTTCTACTCTTACTGTCAGTTTGCCAAGTAAATGGGCTAAAAAATTTGGAATTAAAGAAGGTATAGAAGTAGATGTTCTTGAAGATAAGAATTCTTTACGGATAACGACTGAATCATTTAATGACTCTAAGAAGATTAAGATTGATTTGAAAGATGAAAACAAATTTGCTCTAAGAAGTATTTTTGGCGGTTTATACAGAGCAGGATATGATGAAATTGAAGTTACTTCTAAATCATACGAACCACTATTAGAATTACAAACTATGCTAGATATATTGCCCGCGTTTGAATATTTTGAAATAAGTAAAACCAAGGCAATTGTTAAAAATATATCCCCAAACATGAATTTAAGTGTAACTGATGGAATAAATAAAATGAAACACATAATCAACACTATGCACGATATTTTAGTAGAATCCATCGAGAATAATAAATTTGAAAAATTGGATGAAATACAAAAATTAAGAGATAATGCAATTAAATATAGAGATTTTGTATCAAGAATCATATTAAAAGATAATATAAACGATAACTTAATGTCCCCATATTATATTATCTCATTCGTATTAGCCACCATTCCAGGTTATTATAGAACTCTATATAAAAAACTTTCAAAAGATAAGCAAAAGATATCAAAAGAGTCATTGATATTACTGACATCTATAAAAAGTTATTTTAATGACATGGTTTCTAGAAACAAGAAAGCATCTGACTTATATTATGAATGGAGAAATTTTGAAGAATCAGTTTTAACTTTACTAAAAAAGAAAGAAGAAGACGCTTTCTTGATATCTTTTTCTCTTTCAATATTCAGGCAAATTCAATCGATGAATTCTTCGTATGTTATGTTAGGAATTAATATTTAACTATTACTATTATTACCATTATTGTGTTTTTTAGAATATTTGGAAAGAAGACTATAACTTGGTTTTTTAGATGATCGAGAAATAGAAGAAGAATCACTCTTAGCAAATCTATAAAGATCATTAATCTGTCCGCAAATATCATTATCAATACAAAATTCATCTTCTTCGTGCTTTTTAGAATCCCTTTTAGCAAACATAGAAAGATAATTAGAAACACGATTTAATTCTTCTTCGTGTTTTTTGATATTATGAATAAATAAATTACGAATTGCTTCATAATGTTTATCATCAGTCTGAATTATCCACTTATTTTTACGTAAATAATCAATTGACTTAATACCTCCTTCTAAAAGAGGCAACATATCCTTAATATGTGGCCTTCCTTCAATTTTAATAAAATCGTCTAAATAAGGCTGACTAATTATTGCTCTGTAAATTACTGCATTAAAATATTCAATCATAAACTGTTTTTTATCGATAATCATTTTATCAGGTATTTTTTCTTTTTTGCAAATTGAATTAATAGTATGCGCATATTTATTCACACTTGTAATCATTTCATCAAATGTTGTAGAAGGCGTGAAATTTAAAAAAGAAGCAACATCTAAAGCATAAGGAACTACTCCTCTATCCTCAGTATCAATCACTATTAATCGGCCTCTTTGATTAATCATCCAGTTTCTTGTTGTTGAATCTTTATTGTAACACATATTTTTTGAAGACAACAAAATATCCATAATTGGTTTACAATTTTCTTTAACAAAAGTGTTTGCATTAATATCAAGTATACCTATTGTTTCCCCTGACAAAAATGAAGACATAGTCATATTTTCTGACGGATTTATCAAACATTCTATTCCTTTTTCTAATCCTTTTTTCATATGCGATTCATCGTATTTGAAAGATAATACATCGTTTGGAAATAAAACATGTATTTTAGCCATAACCTTTAACACATCATCTATATAATACTGCCCACCACCATTTCTAAATCTGCAACTTAATTCTTCGCCATTAATTCTTTTCATCACATAATAATATTTACCTTCATGTTCAAAATGGTCCACATAGTCAGGTAATTCAACTACGATTTCTGTTCGGGCTTTTTTGTTTGTAGAAACATCAAAAAATTTTAAGCTTTCAGTTATAGAATAATCAACAAACTCATCCAAAGTTTTATTTTTGCCCCTTATATTTTTATTATATTTGTCTGCAAAAAATCTAGTTATTCTTTCTCCGGTATTACTCATAAGGGTTACAACATTATTTAATATTTCTTCATCTTTTGGTCGTTTACTTATTATTTTTTCCACAATATCTCTAATTTGAATTTCTTTATCAAATGACACTGATGATGATTTTACAATAAGTTCTTGAGGCGAATCATAACACACCCATTGACCTAAATAATAAATTTCGTTTCTGCTTTTGATATTTGATTTTGAAATCTCTTTTTCAAATAAGTTCTTTCTTTTAAGTCGTGATACTAATTCTTTATAATAATCTGTTCGTGTTTTTCCCGGTATAAATCCTCTTTCAGCATAATATGCAAGAATTGAATATACGTTGAAATCGTCATTATCTTCTCTATTTGCAATATCAATTAATTCGTCAATAATCACTTTTGATAAATCGTGTTTTTCTGAAACATTTTTTAGACTTTCTATTGAATATCCGGAAAATATTTGTTTTTTTGCTT
This sequence comes from Candidatus Woesearchaeota archaeon, assembly GCA_041661165.1. Lineage (GTDB taxonomy): Archaea > Nanobdellota > Nanobdellia > Woesearchaeales > JBAZVA01 > JBAZVA01. The sequence goes on from JBAZVA010000002.1 coordinate 58,012, forward strand.
CTTTAACAAATCTGTCTGCCATCTCAGCATTTCCAACTAATTTATGATACATACCTAATAATGCTAAATCTAATTTAATAATGCCTTTATCATCACGAAAATTTGCCCCTATAGTTCCTAATTCTTTTGGATTGTCAGGCATTTCATATTCTTTAGATAAAGCTTCAATTATATCTTCTGACGAATCAGATTTTGGTTTTGGCAATACATGAAGTTTGACGTAATTTTCCACAGTAATTATTGAATCGTGTGGTTGACCTAATTTGTACTGACAAAATGCAAGTTTTTGCATAATCCCGTCATCAAGAGAATTTTCCTGAAGATATTTCACAGCTTTTTTAAAATTACCAGAAAAATAATGATAATCTCCTAAAAACAACAAAATATTTTTTTTATTACATATTTCGTCTCTTTGTTCACTTAACCAAGAATTTGGAGATGTTCTCTCAGAAATAAAATTTGTTATTGAATCTTCTAATACTGTTAACTTGATTTGTTTTTGTTTTTGTTCATATTTTTTAGAAACTTGAAGTAATTTTGTGTCGTGTTTTTTTTCTTCATCATGATGTTCATTACGCCACTTTCTCTTAGAAATCATGAATCTGTCTACTGATTGTTTTGAAAAGGATGCGTTGATTTCTTCTAGTTCTTTTTCTTGTTCAATTTGAAGTTTTTCTATTCGTTCATTCATTACTTTTTTTTCTTCGCAAGTCAAATCTTCTGAAGCCAGATCTATGGCAGAAGTACGAACAAAACCCTTAACAGAATCCCAATGAGACTTGTCTTTAATTGATACATCCCCTTCTGATTTAGATGCACGAATATATTTTATTGCGTTATCAACATCGCCAAGTTCATAATAATAAAATCCCAATAATGCACTAATTGTATTAAAATTAGATATATGATTAAAACCAGGAAAATTGAAACGTTTGTTTACTTCATTTAATGTCCAAGACTCTACTTCGTATGTTACTCTTTCTTCTGCAATTTTTCCGTTTAGAATATCTTCTTTTACTTTAAATTGTTCAGTTCTAATTATGTCTTCTAAAAGTTCTATTTTTTTTAAGATTGATTCGTTAGCCATTTTTTAATATAATATAAGAAATGATATTTATATATGTTACTACTTGTTAATAGTTATTGATTCATATATATCATGCGCCGGTTTTGTTTATAAGCCTCAAAAACCCTAAAATTGAATGAATTATGACTTATTTATATACTAATCACATGCAAAAAAACAAATCAAATGTACCTACTTCAATAACTCAGAAATAGACTATTATGATTACTATTTTAGAAGTTCTGAGATAGACCTATTATGGTTAATATTGAATATAACCCTAGCAAAGTATCGTGCAACAGAAACCTCGATAAACCAAGGGTATTTCTTCGAAAAATCATCTCCATGATATACTGCATCTGTTCCAATTAGTCCTTTAAGATGGCCTTGTTTGTATAATGCGTCTAGTCTATCAATTGCGGGACCATTTAGAAGTGGAAGAGAACAAGAAAAATATACATCTTTTGCACCTTCTTTTTTAATCATAGTAACGGCACTTACAACTGTTCCTGCAGTATCTATTAAATCATCAACTAGCAAAACTGTCTTATCTTTTACATCTCCTAAAACTACTGAAGATTTTACAGAATTTGGCTTTGAATAATCTCTCGATTTGTAAATAAAACCTAATTCAGTCTGAAGTTTTGAAGCGTAATATTCTGCTCGCTTTGCTCCTCCTGTATCTGGCGCAAGTACTATTAAATTTTTAGTATCAATATTATCTTTTACATAAGTCAAAATGTTTCTTGAAGCATGCAAATCTTCTAAAAGAGCATTTCTAAAAAATCCACCAATTGCAGTATTATGAATATCAAGTGTCAATATTTGATTTGCTTTACAAAGTTCAATCTCTTCAGCTATCTTTGCTGCTGTTATTCCTTCTCTTGAATTTGATTTATCTTGTCTTGCGTATGGAAAAGTAGGCACTACAATACAAATTCTATTTGCACCACTTCTATATGCAGCATCCATTGTTGTTTTTAGTGCTCTTAAATTCTCATCTACAGAATATCCCGTTATAGAATTTACAACATCTTGAATAATATACACATCAGAACCACGAATACTTTGGGTGATTTCAGTTTTTATTTCGGAATTTGCAAAATGTATTTCATTTAATTCAATAAATCTTGGAGAATCTTTTTCGTTTTCTTTTACATAAATTTCATTTAAGTGAAACATGATTTTCTTTGCAAACGGCGTACCAGAAGTACAAGACAACACACAAAGTTCTCCCCTATTATTCATTTTATCACATTCTTTAGCACTGTCTGACTGGTCTTTACCAGCAAGCAAACGGTATGCAATATTACATTAGCACATATGACATTGTAATTATTATGTACAATTATTTGCACTACATGTGAAGGCTGGTAAAAAGACTTCAGACAGTGCAATTTGTTTTGTATTCTTTGTATATTTAAAAGTTTGCAACACTTTTTGATACAAAAACGACTGTTACGTTCGAAAAATCCGGCGGCAAGCATAGCCGCGTTGCACTTGGCTACCTCTTATGAGGAAACAGTATTCACGAATTATGTTGGTTCTTTAGAATAAACAATAATTATTGGTACTATTATTAGCAATTTATGCAATCTCACAAAAGTTCAATTGCCTCTTATGAGGCAAGGCCGCCAAAGTCAGACAAAGCTAAAATACAAAAAGCAAATATTCATTACTTTTGTCTGTGACATAACTTTAAATATTGTATTTCTATTGTTTTTATTGAATTAACATGAATCAAATTGAAGAAGCAGGCATTGAAAACTATCTTGTGATACACTCCCTTGCAAAAAAGTGTGTGGAAGATGAATCTGTATTAAGTAATATTGTTCAAAGTTATGAAGAATTAAAACCATTTTATAAAAATTCAACTTCTCCAGGTATTGCCGTAGAACAAAATCCTGTTCCAGAACTTAATTATTTTTGGAATCAGGTATCAAAAGTTACAGGATATAATTTTAGTTATGATTTAAGAGCTCAACTTGCAAAAGACAAGGGAGCACCAGGAGTTTTTCTTGGTTCATTAAGTAGTTTTGCTATTACAAATTTTGAAAAATACTGGAAACGATATGTTTCAAAAACAAACCATTGTGAAGGTTGCAACTGTAATATTCTTGCAGAGTCATTAAATGACCTAAAAGAAAATAACGATGAGCGATTTCAAAGATATGGTCGAATATTGAAGTTAACTACATCACAACATAAAAAATAAAAATGAATAAGGTATCAAATCATAGTATTTCTAAGAAAAAAGTAATATTATCTAAATAAATTTTAATTTCTTGAATAATTTGATTGTTGGTCTGTTCAACTTAGTTGTTGAAAGAACAGATTTTTCAATCCACATAAGCTCCGTTATGTCATCTTTTGGTTTTAATTTTCCGGATTTATACTTTGCTTTGAAAACTAAGAATATGTAATGAGTTTTTACACCATGTTTGTTTAATTCGTAATCCTCATCAAACGAAATAGGTTCTATTTTTGATATAGAGATGTTTGCTTCTTCTGAAACTTCTCTTTTCACTGCATCAATCATTGACTCTCCCTGATTTATTCCACCGCCTATCAAATGCCAAGTATTTGGATAAGGCCCGATATTCTTTGGTTTTTTTCCAAAAAGAATTTTCCCTTTGTGTTCTATGACCGCGCTGACTATTACTCTTGTTTCCATGATAATTCTAATATGGTTATGTTATATAAATTTTATGACTTATATAATTGTATTCTAAAGGTCTTTACCGGCCTTTACAGGTAATGCAATTATTTGTATTAATTAGAAACATCTATTTGAAACTCTAATTACTAATCTGCATATATTCTGCTTGCCGGTGAGACCTTTCCACAGAGCCACCCATTCATAAGGTTTTTAAACCTCTTATATTGTATTATATATATGATTTGCATACTTGCACTAATAGTCTTTGGAATTATGGGGATATTTAGTGCAACACACAGAAAAATAGCAAAGGAAGCGTTTGACTGCGTATTTAGACGTATTACATTAAGACCTTGTACTTCTGGACTTGATAAAAGGCTAAAAAGCCAGATTGTCGGAAAAATTTTAACTAAAAACACTGGTCTTGCGAAGTTTACTCACAAATATTTTGAAGTCATCTCTTGGACTTTCTTGATTATCACAATTGCAAGTCTTGTATTTTCAGGTATCGGATTTTATAATTTTATAAAATATGGAAATTGTAATGGCGAAAATTCATCTGCATTCTGTATTTACAAAGATATAGAAGGCGCATTTAAGACCGATGAAAGTTGTACTAGTTCATCTTGTAAGAACACAAATTGTACATGTGCAAATGCGTCAGATTGTGGACGAGTTCATGCAACATGTAACGAAACATGTTATGTAAGTTATAGCAAAGACACTGCTGCTCCTATATATAGTTAGTTTAACTAGTATAACATATTTCAAATTATTATTATATTTCAAAATTACTTATGCGATTGCATTAAAAGGGTGTATCAATGGGACTTAATGTGGAGAAATTGAGAAATGATTTTACTATTCTTTCTAAAACAATAAATAAAAAACCTATTATTTATATGGATTCTGCGTGTATGAGTTTAAAGCCAAAATGTGTTGTTGATAAGATAACAGAATATTATAATGAATATCCTGCGTGTAGTGGAAGAAGTGCACACAAATTAGCAAAAAAAGTTGAAGATGAAGTACATGACGCAAGAAAAGAAATTTCGAAATTTATTTGTGCATCAAAACAAGAAGAAATTGTGTTTACTAGAAACACCACAGAAGGAATTAATCTTGTTTCAAACTCTTTAGGATTAAAAAAAGGAGATAATGTTCTTACAAGCGACAAGGAACATAATAGCGGACTTATACCCTTTCAAATTTTAGCTAAGAAAGGCATATCACACAACGTATTCACTTTCTCTAATGTTGAAGATTTCAAAAAGAAATTAACAAAAAACACAAAACTTGTTTCGTTTGTTATGACATCAAACGTTGATGGAACAACACAACCAGTAAGAGAGATGATAAGAATTGCACACGATAATGGTTCGCTTGTATTACTTGATGGCGCACAGCACGTACCACACGAGGAAACAAATGTAAAAAAACTTGATTGTGATTTTTTGGCATTTTCCGGGCACAAAATGTGTGGACCTACTGGAACTGGAATTTTATATGGGAAAATGGATTGTTTGAAAAAGTTAGATCAATTTATGGTAGGTGGAGAAACTGTCAAAAATTCTACTTATACATCATTTGAGCCTGAAGATATACCAATGAAATTTGAAGCAGGACTACAAGATTATGCAGGAATATTGGGTTTATCAGAAGCTGCAAAATATCTTAAGAAAGTTGGACTTGATAATATTAAATCACATGAACAAAAACTTAGCAAATTTATATATGATGAATTAATATCAAACTGTAATAATGAAATAATTTTATTAGGAGACGGTAAAAACGGCGTCATTTCTTTTAACGTTAAAGGATTAAATTATCACGAAGTTTCAGGAATTCTAAACGAAACAAAAAATATAATGGTAAGAAGCGGAATGCACTGCGTACATTCTTGGTTTAATAAAAATAAATTACCGGGAAGCGTAAGAGCGTCCCTTTACTTTTACAATACAAAAGAAGAATGCGACATTTTGATAGAAGAAGTGAAAAAAGTGTGCGAGTTTGGAAAATAATTTTTTAAAATTGTGATTTCATAATTAATACTGGGAAATAAATGGACATAACAAAAACTTTAGGATTTGTAACGATGTTTTTATTATTTATTTTTGTATACTTTGGAGCACATTTATATGTATCCCTTAGAATAAGTAATCTTTTTTTAATTAAAAGAACAATAGTGTTTTATGTTGTCGTATTTATACTCGCATTATCTTTTCCGTTAATGAGTATTATTGAAAGATTTATTGATGGAAAAATATCAACGATGTTTTATACAATATCATCTGTTTGGCTTGGCGTAATCTTTTATCTGCTAATTACTCTGATCATTTATGAATTTGTGAAATTATTTGTAAAAATTGATTCGAAGATTGCAGGTATTGCCATATTAGTAATTGTTGTTATGATTACAATTTATGCAATAATAAATGCGGCAATTATTTCTACTAAAGAAATAGAAGTTCTGATGCCAAATATTAATAACGATCTAAAAATAGTTCACCTTTCCGATATTCATATAGGTACAATAAATAACGATGAATATTTACAAAAAGTTGTTGATAAAACAAATGCGCAAAATCCGGATATTGTTCTTATAACAGGAGATTTAGTTGATGGTGGTGGATTAATTACATCTGATTCTTTTTTAATCTTAAACAACATTAAGGCAAAAACGTTTTTTTCTACAGGAAATCATGAACAATATGATGGATTAGATAATATTATTTTAGCATTAAATAAGACAAAAGTTACTGTTTTAAGAAACGAAGTCGTAACGTATAAAGGCATACAAATAATAGGAATTGACGACCCCGGACATAAATATTTTCAAGAAAATAATCCGCTTGAATCAATAAAAATAAATAAATCAAAACCATCGATTTTAATGCATCATCAACCAAACAATTTTGAAATTGCTGAAAAGAAAGGAATTAATTTGCAATTGTCAGGTCACACACATGACGGTCAATTATTTCCTTTTAATATATTAGTAAGACTTGAATATAAATACGTTTATGGACTTCACAAATATAACAATATGTACATATACGTTTCATCAGGAACAGGAACTTGGGGACCGCCATTTAGACTTGGTTCGAAAAATGAAGTTGTTTTAATAAATTTAATTAAGAAGAAATAAATTTATTATTATTTAATTCTGTCATTATAATATAATTGTTATTATGATTTAATTCTTTTTGCAAGCAAAGCTAATTTAGCATCATCTTCACGTTTAAAATCATGAGATGAAATATATCCTTCGTATTTAGAAAAATATTTATCGACATTTGAATGAATAGGTTTCCAATTTTTCATATCTTTAGTTCCATGCATAGGAAATAGTTTTATATGAACGTGATCAACACCAAACCCCTCACAAATCATTCCTGTTCTTCCCACATCGTCAAATTTCAAATCAAGCAATTTTCCAACTTTCTTTGCAGAAATAACTAGTTTTGACAATACATCATCTTGTAAATCAAAAACATAACTAGAATAATGATGTTTTGGAATAACTACTGTAAATCCTTCGGTATTTGGAAATATACTTAAAAAAGCAATATGTTTTTCATCTTCCCATATTTTATGACAAGGTAATTCTCCTTTTACAATTTTACAAAATATACAATTGTCTTGTATCATAATATAAACAACAATTTTAGAATATATAAATTTTATTATTGAATGGGCTCTGTAGAAAACGTATAGGCTCTCATAATAGACAATTGAGCTACTGCGAGATTGATTGTATTGCTTGCAGCCAAATGTAACGCAGCCGTACACACTTTTTCTAATTGCTCTTTTGATGACGCTATTAAAATAGTTATTTATAGGGTAGAATTTAAAATATAAAAATCACAATTCTATCTTAGAAAATAAATATGCACCAAGTCCAAACATTAATGAAATTGCAGCAATAAGAACTAACAAATCTATACCTAAACCAAAATGTGAAACTCCTGTAAGTGTAAATCTTATCGCATCAACACCATATGACAATGGATTTAATGATGAAATTATCGTGATTGTTTTTGGTAATCCTGATAATGGAAACAACGCACCTGATAAAAAAAATATTGGCATAATTAAAAAATTTATAATTATTGGAAACGCACTCATATCATCTAATATTGACGCAATTGCTGTTCCGAATGCTGTGAATAATAGTCCAATCATAAACATAAATAGCAGCGTTATTAGTAACATAGAAATATTGTGTGGTCTAAATCCAAGCAATAATGAAACACAAAAAATAATTATTCCCTGAAACAATGCGACTGTTGCACCTCCTAAAGTTCTTCCAATAAAAATAGTAAGTCTTGATGCTGGAGCAACTAAGGTTTCTTTCAAGAATCCAAATTGTTTATCCCAAATCATTTCTATTCCTGTAAAAACTCCAGTAAATAAAATACTCATCGCAATAATTCCTGGAACTAAAAAATCAAGATAATTTCCGGCACCGGCTTGTTGATAAATAGGACCAAAGCCAAGCCACAACGCAGTTAAAAATAACAAAGGTTGAGCTAAAGAACCAATCATTCTTGCACGCGAGCGTAAATATTTCTTAATCTGTCTTAACCAAAGTATGTATAAAACAGCAAATGAGTTTGATTTGAAAGTTGATTCGAATGATATATTTTTCATTTTAATTTCTCCAAAATTATTTTTTTAACACTAACTAATGTCTCCAGACTCTTCCCCTTATTCTCATCCTATCAACTGCAGATGCTTCGTCTTCTCTAATTTTCTTACCTGTCAATTTTAAAAAAGCATCTTCAAGTGAATTTGTTTTTGTAATTTTTCTTAAATCCATTGCGGTTCCTTGCTCTATTATTTTTCCATTATCTATTATTGCAATAGAATCAGCAACACGCTCTGCCTCTTCCATATAATGAGTAGTAAAAAATACAGTCATGCCTTCTTTTTTTGTTAAATCTTTAATATGTTCCCAAATACTATTTCTTGTTTGCGGATCAAGACCAAGTGTAGGTTCGTCAAGAAAAAGTATCGCAGGATGATGTATTAATGCACGTGCAATCTCAAGTCTTCTTTTCATTCCGCCTGAGAAAGTTTTTACTAAACTATCTTTTCTATCCCAAAGACCCACAAATTTCATTAATTGTTCAATTCTTTGACTTCTTAACGGATCTTTTACACCATATAAAACTCCATGAAATTCCATATTTTCGTGAGCAGTAAGATCGTCATCTAAACTTTGGTCCTGAAACGCAATACCAAATGACTCTCTGACTTGATTCTTTTGAGTTAAAGGGTCAAAATTATTTACTAATAATTTTCCTGATGTCGGAACTAAAAGAGTTGTAAGCATTTTTATCGTAGTGGTTTTCCCTGCTCCGTTTGGGCCTAAGAAAGCAAATATTTCTCCCTTGTTTACCGAGAAAGTTATATCATTTACTGCAGTAAAATCTTTGAATTTCTTTATGAGATTTATAACAGAAATAACTTTTTCATCTGTTCTGTTCATTTCTTTTTTAATAGGTTGGATAGATTGTTTTACCATTAAAACCTCTTTTTATTAACAAAAGAACAATCTTATTTAAAGGTTACTGAAAAAGTTGGAGATTTTTTTATTTTCTAGAAAGCAAAAAAGCTCATATATTTCAAAAGCGCCTTTGTTTTTTTAGTTTGTTTAGAAAAATGTTATTGGTGAAATCACACAGACATATCAATATTCATCTGTTTTGTTAATACTATTACATTATGATGGATTTTTAGAAAGCAACACTTTTAAATACATTTCAAACTATTATTTTAATGTTAAATTTGAATATAATATTAGGTTTATTATTCGTTCTTTCTCTAATATTAGTTTTAGTTCTTTCATCGATAGATAAACGGAAAAAAAGAATTTTAAAAACCATTCCTTCTGTTTCATTCATTATCCCTTGTTACAATGATGCAGATCATATCAGAAAAACAATAAAAAGTATTTATGATATAACAGGTAAAAATTCTGATGTAATCATCATCAATGATAATAGCACCGATAACAGTAAAAAAACACTGAATTTATTATGGAATAAATATAGATTTAGACTGATTAATAATTCAAAAAATCTAGGAAAATCAGAAACTTTAAACAGACATGCAGGATTAGCAAAAAATGATATAATCATTTTTGTTGACGCTGACGTTATTGTAAATAAAAAATCTCTATTCGATGCATTAGCAAGGTTACAAGATCAAAAAGTTGGGGCAGTAAGTTGTCCTTACATACCTAACAATAAAGGAATTTTCCCTTTAATGCAACATATTGAATATAACATGCTTTCACTTGTTGTAGGATCATATAATATTTTTTCAGCAATTTCTCTTTGGGGTGGATTTATAGTAATTAAAAAAAAGGCATTTATTGACGCAAAAAAATTTTCTATAAATGCAATTATTGAAGATATGGATTTAGCGTTTAAACTAAATAAAAAAGGATGGAAAGTTGAACAAAGTTTTTTCCCGGTAAGTACACATACCCCTAATACATTCAAAGCGTGGTATAAGCAGAAAATTCGATGGAGTTCTGGAGGACTTCAATGTTTTATAACACATTATAAAATTTGGATTAAAAATCCACTCCACATATTTTTTTTAGCATCATATTGCTTATTCATGTTTTTAGCAGTTCTTTCATTGGTAAAAAATATAATATTTTTTGATAACGTTATAAAGTATTTTAGTTTCGTAAGTAATACAGTTTCTTTATTAACTAGTTTAAAACTTACTGGACTTTTATATGGTGCGTATATTGTAAAAGATTTTTTTTGGATGATTGCATTTACTTTTTTATCTATACCTTATGTATTGCCATTAATTTCCAGTTTTAAAAGAATTAATCTTATTTTTCTAGTAATTCCTTTTTCAATAATATATATTCCGATGTTTACAATTGTTACAACATTAGGTGGAATCAATTATTTATTCAGGATAAAAGAATTAAGAAAAAAAGTTAAGGCGTGGTAAACGTGTCTTTTCAGAATATCATATATACAAACATTTTAATTAGTCTCACCTATACTCAAAAACAGTGTGTTGATTTAATGGACTCTGAACAATATAAAATGCTTTTGCCATTATTTATAATATATGAAAGGTAACAGAATATTTTCAGAAAATTTAAAGAATATTTTCAGAAAAATCAACTCAAGCAAAAAGAAAAAGTCCCAAAAAAATAAAATAATTGGGAAAGTGGGTGTAAAGAACAATATTTTTTCAAATTCGGTGTGTTTAAATAAAATAATATTTTTTTGAATTTATCGTGTGTTTTATATGTGGAATATAAAACATTTAATTAAAATATAATTAATTCATTTCCTCATGTTTCATCACCTCCTAAATAAAACAATCACACACATTTTGTGGCACGTAGTGGCCTGACATGTTATAGCGTTTAATAGCTAAACCTTTTTTGTGTGGCAATTGTTTAATTATTTTTTAAATTATATTTTGTTTTTGCTTCTTGTTTTGTTTCTTGTCAACGTCGTATTATGTTGACATTTTTTACTATTCATAATTTTTTATATATTATTTCATAATATTTCGCATACCCTCCCTTATTGTTTTTATATTGTTTTGTTATTATTCTTTACTGTTGTTTGTTTTTTATTTGTAATAACACATTCTAAACTACATTAGAACAACTTTTCTTATATACCCTGTGAACATTTGATAAAGAAACGACATTCACAAGTTTTTTAAACGAATTTCGCGCTTTTTCTAAATATGATAACATTTGTATATAGTCCGCAGTGGTTTTACGGAATAGATATTGTAATTGACTTAGTTAGTATGCTTGTTTTATTTCTGATTGCTTTTTTTGGTATAAGATATTTCCTACTAGATAGAAATAACAAAAATTATCTTTTCCTTGCTACGTCTTTTTTAATGTTGTCTGCTGCTTTTTTCTTTAAGATACTTACAAACTTTACGATATATTATAACGTTTTAGAAACGAGGCATTTTGGATTATTTTCTCTTACTTATCAAACACTAGAATCTTCTGATCTTTTGTTTACAATAGGGAGTTATTTATTTAGGTTATCCACGTTTTTTGGTCTTTTACTAATATTAAACATAACAAAAAAACAACCTCTTTCATCAAACATAATAATTTCTGTTTTGTTTCTTGTTTTATCATATTATGCGCAAAACTTGTTTCATTTGTTTCACGCAATTTGCTTTTTCTTATTGTTTTTCATAACTTTAAATTATATACAAAAGTACAAAGAGACCAAACACAAAACCACTCTTATGATTTCTTATAGTTTTGCAATGATTACACTTAGCAGCTTGATATTTTATTTTATGATATACGGAAAAATATTCTACGCCATTGCAGAAATAATTCAACTTTCAGGATACATTCTTTTTCTAATTACTTTTATCACAATTCTAAGATGCGGTAAAGATTGCGACTATTCAAAAAAAGAATTTTCAAATGGCAATTATGAAAAAAATGGAAACGAAAAACATGGAAAGAAAAAGGACAAGACTTGACATTATCGCAGATATGTTAACGTCTATTCGGGATAAAGGAAATTCAATAAAGCCAACTCACCTTATGTATAAGTCTAATCTTTCTCATTCGCAAATGAAAGGATATCTTGAAGAGTTAATTGACAAAAGTTTCATTGAGAAAGTTAAACGAAAAGATAATGATTATATTATAATAACAGACAAAGGTTTTGAATTCTTGTCTAAATTTAAAGAAATGAGAGAGTTTGAAAGTGCTTTTGGGCTTTGAGGTTCTGTCTGAAGTTTTTATACCACCTAGATATATCATGTAAATAATAGTATCAATTAGAAGTACCGATTGGAACTGGATTAGAAATCTGCATACACAACCGCGTTGCACTTGGCTGCCTTTGCGAGGAGTATGCGTGCAGGTATTAAAAAACTCGCAATACTATGTAACTTTTCTAAGAAGAAATTTAACGTTCAAACTTATCTATACTTCTTTGCGACTTTCGCACCAAGATAATAACTTTTTTTGACAAAACGCCCTCTTGCTTTTATGCTTGCTTCCATTGCCCCTGCACTCAAGCAATATTTTTTATTTGCTCCAAAAGATTTGCATATTGATTTCAAAACTATTTTAGAATATAATGTAAAAAGAATAATATCATTTATTGGATAAGGGCAAGCCGTGGAAGTAATAACAACTCCTATTTTATCTTTTCTTACTTTATTTCTTGCTTTTGGAAATCTATCGGTCGACATCCCCATGCAAATGCATCTTTCAAGAAATCTTTTCATTAACGCAGTTGGTGAATATTCATAAATAGGCGTTGCGAAAACCAAAACATCGCATTCAAGAAGTTTTTGCATTAACTTGTGCGCATCATCTTTCTGTACACACATTCCAATTTTCTTTGACGCATCATCTTTACCGCAAATATTGCAACCATTGCAAAAGTTGATTTTTTTGTCAAGCAAATCTATTACTTCTACTTCTGAATCTTTTCTGTTTTCAAGAATTCCTTTTTTAAAAGAGTCAACAAGTGAACGAACCATTCCTTTCTTGTGATAAGAGCCAATAACAATACACACTTTCATGTTGAAAATAAATTTTATTTTGTATATAAGCTTTTCTTATTCACGGAGTGTGTTACAAGTCTAACTTGCCGATAGAACTTTTCTACAGAGTCATATTACTCACAAACATTAATAGGGTACTATTCTATAGTATATTATGAATAGAAAGACAGTGTGGATAATTGCTATTGTAGTTGTTCTAGTTATTATAGTAGGCGGAATTATCCTTTTTAATGTTCTAAATAAGAAACCAGTTCAAATAGAGCAAAAAGTAGGTCAACTTAGTATTAGTAATCAGGAGAAATTTTTGCAAAGCGAAAGTAGAATAACAATTACCTTGCCGTTTTCAAAAGAAGATGAAGTAATAGGAATGACGCCGATGGGAGAAACTGTTTATCATCCGGTTGCAGGTCACCCCGGATTTGATTTTGGTTGGAGTCATAATGCTCCGATAAGAGCATCCGCAGACGGAATAATAACTGATATTATCGCCGGAACAGAAGAAGGTGGAAAATGGGGTGTTGTTCTAAAAAGTGGTCAATATTTTATTGAGTATGGTGGCCTTGAAAAAGTTTATTCAAATTTGGCTGTTGGTTCTTCTGTGAAACAAGGAGACATAATTGGTTATCCTGAAACAAAACCTAATGACAAAGGTGGAGTTGATTATGCAATACATTGGGAAATAAAACCAGCATATCAATATTCAGAAAGGCTTTGCCCAACAACGTATTTTGATGATGAGTCCAATGCAAGATAGAAAAATTATGGAAAGATACGCTGTGGGAATATAAGTCAAAATTTCCTATTCTTTGTAACGGTAAATGGGAAAATATAAATTCGTTTCAGGACATTTTGATGTGGATTTCTTCTCCTGAGAAAGTTAAATATGTTAAGGCATTAGATGAGTACAAAAAGACTAGTGGTAAATAATATTTTTAATCACAAAAATGTTCTATAATTTTTTTATCTTCTAAAAGTAAGAGAATAAACAAAAATACCAATACCTGTTATGTAATCTTTAATTGCATTACACGGATATCCTTGTTTAAGTAATACATTTGCTCTTGCAAAATACCCATCACTATCTCTTGGATTTAAGTTTATTGATTGATTAAATCCATCAATTGCATCATCCAATTTTCCATTAAGATATAAGACAACTGCTTTGTTAAAATGTGCTTTTGCATCATTTGGATCTAAATCAATTGATTTTTTATACTCCTGAAAAGCTTGAGCTGTATCTTCTTCCTTTAACAATGTATTTCCTAAATTAAAATGTGCAACTTGATTATTTGGATTTAATTTTAATGATAAATTATAATACTTTATAGCATCATGAAAATCACCATTTACATCACAAGTGGAACCAAGATTAAAATACACATTTGATAATATTTCTTTATCATTAAGAGTTTTTAGAAAAACACCTTTCTTTAATGAAGTTAAAGAAACGTCATACAAAATAACGTAGTTCAAATCACTTATTTCTTTTGCAGAAATAGTCTCCCAATTAAACACATTATTATAATCTTGCCATCTTACGAATTCGTGTCCAGGAACATTTACTACAGATATAGGAAGATTAAGAGCTTCTCCTATTCCAAGATATATCGTAGAAGTCATATCACAATCTATTTTTCTTGTATTTAATCCGTTACTTAACAACTTACATTCATCAAAAGTAAATCCGTTTTTTAGAATGATTTGGTTTATTGTTCTTAATATTTTTAACGCATCTTGCTTTGAATAAAATTCTTTTATACAAATACTTTTTTTTGCTTCATCTATTAAACTGTCAAGCAAAACATACTTTGTTTTTGTTAATCCTGATTTTTTTTCAATATCAATCATATCATGAGCAATTGTTCTGTATTTTGAGGTTTGGTCAATATTAACAATTGCATTTTTATAAGAAAAGTCATGTCTTAATTCTACTTTTGATTCTACTTCTATAGCAAAAACATTAGTCGCAAAATAACCTGCAATTAAGGCATCTAACGTACGTTTAACTAATATATTCATTATCAAAAGGACTCACAAAGATATTATAAGTTTTTCTGTTCGTAACCACTTTATAAAGACAACAAAAGAAAAGTTTATTTATCTCCATTATTCGTCAAATTCATCAAGGTAATTAAAATGAGCGAAAATAAAACAATTGTGATTTATGAGGGAAAAGATCCAAATCAGTCTGGTGTGGCTTATCTTGCAATATAAACTGAATCACAGATACATTATGTTTGGGCAACATATTCGTTCAGACACAAAGAAGACATACCTCAATTAGGTTCTGATATGCTCGTATTACCAGTTAAACAAGCAAAAATATCATTTGATT
>JBAZVA010000003.1:0-53972 GCA_041661165.1 Candidatus Woesearchaeota archaeon
TACGTGTAAAAAAAGTGGTGTATATAGTAAAACAATGAATTGTTTCTTTATTTTGAATTTAGAGAATAAAAGTATTTATTATGTGGGAGAAAAGAATATTAGTAAAAAATACACTTCTACTATATCAAGAATGATATTTATAGAAAATAAAATGGCACTTCTTACTGTTGGTGTTCAAAATGAATAAACGTGCTTTTATTTTTTCTCTTGAAGCAATGGTTGCACTTTTAATTTCTTTGCTTTTTATTGGTAGTATACTTTTTATGATAACTTCGATAAATGATGCTGTTGCATATTCTGATTCAATGCGACCTCTATCACAGGATATATTAACGTTATTGGACGATTCAAATCAAATGTTAAATGAAACAAGAGTATCTGTTTTGATTGATGATTTACTTCCAAATAGATTTTGTGCAAGACTTGATGTGTCAAACACAGATGATTATTTGGTTTATTCTTATATTAAGAAAACTTGCAAAGAAACTGGCGAACAGTATATAATTAGTAAGAGAACATATATTGATGGCGACAATATGTATGTGGCAAAAATTTTGATGTGGTATAATGACTAAAATAATTACTAATAATTTTATCAATAGACCTATTTGTTTTTTAAGAATTAAAAAAGTACAAAAAAAAGCAATGATATATAGTGTTATTTCAATAATTATGATAGGACTTTTATTTGTTTTTCTTTTTATGTATCAAAATTATATCTCAAGTAAAGAATACGATTTACAAATAGCATTAGGAATTTTAGTTATTGATGATGTTGTTAAAGATATACAAAAAGATATGTTAAAACAATCTTATAATCATGTAAATATAGTTGGTCAGAATAAAATAATAAGAAACATTTCTTTTTTCAATTATACTTCTTATGAGAATTTTATTAATAATTATTATTTTAAAAAAGCAAACATAAATATGATTCTTGTTTCGAATGATTCAATAGTTACAAAAGATTTTGCGATTAACAAAGAAACTATATCAATACTAAACGGCTCATATATTAGAACAGATATTTATATTCCTCAAAATAATTTTTCAATAATAGATCAATCCTATGCTTCTGGTAATTATAATTTGTCTATTTATTTTTATAATCAAAGCGATATGCTACTTTTTTTCATAAATAAATTAGTGAATGTTTCAAAAGATAGTCATGTATATCTTTCAAATGGTGCTAATGTTACTATAACAAAGAATAGTATTTATTTCAAAAATATGCTTTATTATACAATTGATGTATATACAAACAAAACTAATAATGTATGGTTTGGTTCAACTCTTAATGTTACAATAGGGAAAAATGGATATTTTGGTAATGTTTTGATGAATTAATGTGATTTTCAAATGAGTGTGTTTTATAACTAAACGTTACCGGCAAACAGAACAGTATGCAGTAATAAAATAAGATCTTTAGACTATGTGATTTAGATTGGTACAATTATTAGTAATGAAAGCAAGGCCGGTAACGTTTTGGATATATTTTACCAAACAACAACGTTTAAAAATTCAAGAGATTATTATATAATTATTAAAAAGATGGTGAACGATGACTGAAAGTAGAAAAAACACTACAAAATTAAGCAGTGCAGTTACTCCACAGATAAGTGCCGCTATTCAAAAGATTAGTGCTGCTGCTAAGTTAAACAATGCAATTACGCAGAGTTCTGTTCCAAAACAAAAGCTTATTCATTCTTTAAAAACAAAATTACGAGAAAAAGTTAGAGAAAAAGTTGTAAAAGAGCACAACATTAAGAGAAAAGATGAATATCATGATAAAGAATTCAATCCTCACAAAAGAGTTCCTTCAGGAATACCAGGGTTTGATGATTTAACAGAAGGTGGATTTGTTTTAAATTCTATAAATCTTCTTGGTGGAGATGCTGGTTCTGGTAAGAGTCTTTTTGCTATGCAGTTTATTATTAAAGGTATAGAACAATTTAATGAGAGTGGTGTTTACATTTCTTTTGAAGAATCAAAAATTGTTGTGTTCGAACGTATGAAAGAATATGGTTGGGATTTGCAAAAACTCGAAAACGAAAAAAAGTTTGTATATTTGCAATATACGCCGGAACAAGTAGAGCAAGTTTTAGAGTCAGGTGGTGGAATAATTGCGGATGTTGTTCAATCAATTGGTGCAAAGCGTGTTGTTTTTGATTCGCTTACTGCGTTTGCTTTTTTGTTTGATTCAGAATTTAAGCAAAGAAGTTCTCTTTTATCGTTATTTGCCCTTATTAGAAAATGGGGTTGTACTGCAATTTTAATTGCTGAAGAAGAGCCTGATTTAAAGGCTCACAAGGCAAATATTATGGAATTCGAATCAGATTGCGATGTTCTAATTTACAATATTTTAATGGAAAATAAACGTGAACACGTAGTAGAAATATACAAAATGCGTGGGACTAATCATTCAAGAAATATTTATCCATTAAAAATTGCAGATGATGGAATTTCTATAAATAAATCTGTGTATATTCAACAGATTAATTAGTTATTTTACACATTATTCTGTGTAATTATGCGTATTTTTCTTATGTTGTTACAATGCAGTAGTTTCCAAATTTATGATTATTTCGTTTTAAAAACGTTTTTAAATACTATTATATAATCTATTATAAAAGGGGGGAACATGGGAAAACAAACTAAAAAGAAAGTTTCTACTGTAAAGTCTGTTATAAGTAAATCTCCTGTTACAAACTCCACTTCGAAAAAGAAAACTATTGTTAAATCTAATTCTTCAAAAATCATATCAAATTCTTCAAAGATTAAATCAGATCCGCAAATTAAATCAAATCCTCTCGCGATAAATTCCACTTCCTCAAAAATAACTCCTACGAAAAATACTGTAACAAAAATAACAACAACACAAACTGATGAAAAACTTATATTTGTTCCAGAACAGATAAGAACTATTGCAGACGATATTTTAGATATTGTAAACGATTTTGAAAAAATTCATTTAAAACAGCTAATGACTAACATTCGTTTCAACGTAAATGCAAAAGGAGTTCCGATAGTGTGTGCATCCTGTGTTCATCTAAAAGATAAAGAAAATAGTGAAACTAAGTTTATAGGTTATGAACAGATAAAGAATATAAAAGTAAAAACTGTTAATGATAACGAAGAAAAAAATGATGTTATTTCTTCAAAAGAAAAAGATGATAAAACAGAGATAATATTAAAAAATAAAAACATAGAAACTAAGAAAGAAATTAAAAATGAAAAATCAAAACAAAAATACGAAATAAAAGAGTTTATAACAAAAATTATTGTTCATAGTGCCGGATGTGTGCACCAGCAAAAAAATAAATCTAAACTTGGAAGAGAGATATCTGTAAGTGTTTCAAAAAATATAGATATAATAGAGTACGATTTAGAAAAATGGGTTCATTCTTTAGCAGAATATGGTACGATAGAAGTTGTTTTTCCAATAAATATTTTTGCAGATATCTTAATTAAGAAAAAAGAGCAATCGTTGCAAAAAAAAGAGATGAAAGAAGAAACTTTGATAAATAAAAACAAGAAAAAACTGCACGAATACATTATTGAGCGAGATGGAGTTATATCAAAAGTTATTATTTGGGATATTCCTACTGAGAATGTTGGTATTTACGAACTTATAAATTCGAAAATATGTATTGGAACAGAAAGTATGCTAAAAGGAGTTGGAAAAAAATTAACTGATGCAATAAAAATTTCAAGTGAAGATATTACAGATCCAAAAAAAATGATGGAATTAAAAGATTCATTCAAAATATTGTCAGAGAAAATATTAGGAGACGTTTTTTCTACAAAAGACAAAAAAACGTTTGACTATTTGGTTGGAACCCTTGTTCATAGATTTTATGGTCTTGGTATTTTAGAATTAATAATTGCAGATGATTTTTTAGAAGAAATAGTAATAAATAGTTCAACAGAAGCAATTTCTGTATATCATAGAAAATATGGTTGGTTAAAGACTACGCAATATATTAACACAGAAATGGATATTTACAATATTTCTGCACAAATTGGTCGAAAAGTTGGACAGCAAATAAATTCTTTAAATCCAATAATGGATGCTCATCTTTTAACAGGTGACAGAGTAGCATCAACTATTTTCCCTGTTTCAACATCAGGAAATACAATAACAATACGACGTTTTTCAAGAAATCCTTGGTCACTTATTAATTTTATTTCAGACGATATGCATTTATTTTCAAAAGAAATAGGTGCGATAGTTTGGCTTTGTATGCAATACGAATTAAATATTATTGTTGCAGGTGGAACTGCGTCAGGTAAAACTTCAGTTTTAAATATTCTTTCGTCAATGATTACTCCACAGAATAGAATTTTGTCAATTGAAGATACGCGTGAAATTCAACTTCCGGAAGCTTTACACTGGAATTGGATTCCTCTTACTAGTAAACGTCCAAATCCCGAAGGTCAAGGAGAAGTATCTATGCTTGATTTGATAGTTGCTGCACTTAGAATGCGTCCTGACAGAATTATTGTAGGTGAAATACGTAAACCGGAACAAGCACAAGCATTATTTGAAGCAATGCATACTGGTCATTCAGTTTATGCTACACTTCATGCAGATACTGCTTCTCAAGTAATTGACAGATTAAAAGAAAAACCAATGAGTATTCCTGCAACAGAACTTTCTGCGCTTCATTTAATTATTATGCAGTATCGTGATAGAAGAACAGGTAAAAGAAGAACAAGAGAAGTTGTTGAAATAACTCCATCAAAGGATGGGATATCTCTAAATCATTTATACAGATGGCAACCAAGAACAGATCGTTTTGAAAAAGTTAATGATTCAATTAGGATTTTCGAAGAACTATCGCTTCATACAGGAATGACTCCGCATGATATTGAAGAGGATCTTTCAAAAAAAGCAAAATTACTTCAATGGATGTTAGATTGTAAAGTTTTTAACAATAATTTGATAGGTGATGTTTTCAGATATTATTACAAGGACCCAGAGTGGTTGTTCGAAGAATCAAAAACAAAAACAGTACAGCAGGTATTAGACGAAGTTAATGAACAGAAATTTGCTTTTGTTGACAAAAAAGACGAAGAACTTCATTACAAAAAGGATAAAAAAGAACTTATTGCAGAGCAATTTTATAAAAAGTTTGATACTTATAACGACGAAAACTGGTTAAAATTCTTAAAAACAATTGACCTGTCTGATCCGGAAACTGACGATTTATTATATGAAGTTAAAAAAGAATTAAAGAAGACATGATTTTAAGTAATTTGTTTTAAGAAAGTTTAAAGTGATTTGTTTTAAGAAAGATTTTGGCAAAGAATTATTTTGGCAATATGATATTTTATAGAAAAGTATCGTTTGTCGGTAAGTAATAAGTGTTTACTTCACCGGCAAACTACAAGTATTGATGCTAAATATTTGCACATACTCCGTTGGCAAGAATGAGTGAAAATGATTGGCAATCGCAAGAGAGCCGGTTCGTGTGAACACTTATTATTTACATTTGTCGTATGTCTTTTTTGATTATAAATAAATTAAGATTGTAGACGAACTAAAATTGTAAACAAACTAAGATTGTAAACAAATTAAATTTTAAGATTAAATTTATATTAACCGTTGTGAATTTTACCATGGAAACTCCAAATAATCAACATATTCCTTTTATGCTGTTTAATGCAGAAAGATTAAAAAAATTAAAACGTTTAAGGGGAATAGCAAAACTTTTTTCTAAAATTATTCCTGAAGGAAACTCTTTAATGGAAAGAAGTGGTGTAAATTTATCTTGCGAAGATTACACAATTGGTGCATTACTTTCCGGATTAGTTTATTTTTTATTATTTGGAGGAATGTTGTTTGTCGTATCAAATACTTTCAAGGGAAATATTGAAGAAGCACTTCGTGTTGGTGTAGGAGCGGGGTTTGGATTAGGATTTATGTTTTTCTTTTTAATGATGACTTATCCAAAAACACTTGCAAAGAAAAAAGCTGACATGGTTGATAGATATTTAATTTATGCACTTAAAGATTTTTTAATGCAAATTTCTGCAGGTAATTCAGTTTATAATGCGTGTGTCGAGATAGCAAATGCAAATTATGGTCAGGTATCTATAGAATTTGAAATTGTGGCAAAAAAGATTCAGACAGGGATGCCTGTAGAACAAGCATTGGAAGAAATTGCAAAACATAACGATTCAAAATATTTCAAGAAAGTTATTTGGCAGTTAGTTAATACAATACGTGCCGGTGCATCCTTAAAAGAAGCATTGTTTAGTATCATAAATGATCTTAATGAATCACAAAAATCAAAAATAATAGGGTTTGCAAACGAACTTAATTTGTGGTCACTTATTTACATGCTTTTCGCAGTTGCCATTCCTTCTATTGGAACAACTATGATGGTAATATTATCAGCATTTGGGGGTGCAAATTTATCTAGAGGTACATTTGTACTTTTTTTAGTTATTTGTGCATTTATTCAATTTGCAATAATCGGATTTATTAAAGCAAGAAGACCAGTTGTAGACTAAAATTTGGTGAATAAAAAATGAGATTAAGAGAAAGACTTTACATATCGATGACGAATATTATGCCAAAGAAATATGTAGAGTCAATTTCAAAAATGGCAAGATTTGCAGGTGAAGAAAAAAATATTCGTCAGTGGCTTGGCTCTATAGTTCTTTTAGGTGTAATTTTAATAGTTATATCTATATTTTTACCTTTTGCTATGTATGGAAGTTATTCTTTTAAATATCTCCCATTCGGAATAGCGGGATTATTTTTGTGTGCTTTTTTGGGATATGCTCTTTTATATTTCAAAGTTCAAGCAAGAGTAGATGAGGCAGAAAATTATTTGCCTGATGTGTTGCAACTTATCGCAGTAAATTTACGTGCAGGTCTTACTCCATTTGCTGCAATTAAAATTGCCGGACGTGGTGAATTTGGTTGTCTTGCAGATGAACTTCGTCAATCAACAACAAAAGCATTAGGTCTTGAATCTTTTTCACAATCGCTTCTTTGTATTAAAGATAAAATTGATTCTCCGGTAGTGGAGCGTGTTATGAAACTTATTTCAACATCTTTAATGACTGGTGGGCATTTAGCAGGACTTTTAGAAGAATTATCAAACGATATTCGTTCAACTCAAGGTTTAAAGCGAGAAATGATAACAAAAACAAAAACATATACTGCTTTTATTTTATTTACTATTTTGTTTGGTACTCCTGTACTTTTGGCAATTTCTATACATTTTGTCACGATGATTACTGTCATGACTACTCAAAATGATATGAGTGGTTCGGCACAATTTGATTTAGGATTCATGTCTCAAGGTATGACTATTACTCCTTCGTTTCTAATTATGTTATCTGTTATAATGCTTTCAGTTACTTGTCTTTTAGCATCAATGCTTATGGGTGTAATAAATAAAGGAAATATGAAGTATGGGCTTAAGTATGCGCCATTTCTGATTCCTGCCGGAATTTTAATGTTTACTTTAGCAAGGTTTGCAGTTACTAATTTGTTTGCAACACTTGTTTAGTTTTTTTAATTAATATTTCTACCGGCCTTTGCTTGTATAGCAAATAATAGTACTAATATTATCACTTATTCTAAAGAAGTAAATTTGTTGCCAGATACTGTTTTGCTTGCCGGTAGAAATATTTAAAACACACTTGCAGACAAAGAAAACAATATAAACACAGTTAGTATTTTAATATTATGAGACGTAAATTAGTTATTTTGATTGTATTTCTTTCTGTACTTTTGTATGGTTGCACATATTATAACAATTATTGTGATGCTCCAAACGATTGTTCAAGATTAAATTTAATGCATGCACATTGTCAGGGGAATTGGGTGTGTGAACAAAACAAATGCGGATGGACTTGCGATGAATTTGCATTAAATACTTCTAAAGAGACAATATACGATTTAGATAATCAAATAAGAGATACTGATGATAGAAAATTATCTGGCGACGAAAATTCTTCTTTAGTTATACTTATGTCAAAAGCTACTTGTGAAGATTACGGTGGATTTTGGAATGAGTGTGTCTCTTCTTGTAGATTCAAGAACGAATCTTTTTGTACTGCTGTTTGCGACACTATTTGTATGTGTGGCTCTCCAAACGAATTTACTTGTCCTTCTGGATATTATTGTAAGATGTATAATCTTGTGACTGGAGAAGGGGAATGTTTGCCTAGTGTTACGAGAAAGTGATTTTTTATAAATTAATAATATACAAATTTTAATTATTCTTACAAATTTTAATATTTTTTATTCGGTATTTTTACTAAATAATTATTTCAAATGTTTATCGCAATTTAGTTTAATTAATTTAGGAATACTTTTTCCTTTAATATTCTTAAACTCAAAAACACTGACCGCTGTATTTTTTGGCATATATTTTCTATAATCTTTTGCAGGAATTTTAAGTAAATGTAGTAATATGGCAGTTATTGGTCCACCATGAGTTACTAACAATACTTTTTTGCCATTATGTTTTCTTTTTATAGTTCTTAAGAATGCTTTAATTCTTTTTTTAAAATCTGCAATTGATTCTCCGCCTTTTGGTCTGAAATTTACTTGTTTTATTCCTAATTTTTCTGCGGTTTCTCTTTCTATGCCCCACGTTTTGCCTTCAAATTCTCCAACGCTTCTTTCTCTTATTTTAGGTTCATATATTACTTTTGCATTTGGATGAAATTTAATAATTTCTTTAGCAGTATCAATTGCTCTTTTTAGATCACTTATGTAAATAAACTCAAATTTTTCTTTTTTTAGACATAAACCTACTTTTTTGGCTTGTTTAATTCCTAATATAGAAAGTTTGCCGTGTCTTTGACCTTGAATAGTTCCCTTTTTATTAGAAATTGTTTCTCCGTGTCTTACTAATGTTAATCTCATAATTATACCTTGATTATTATATATAAAAATTTAACTATATTAGTTCTGTAGAAAAATTTAACCGGCAAGCAGAATTATTACACAATATGAATTAGTTCTTTAGATTCGGTAATTACGATGGGTAAATGATATTACAAATTATGCAAGGCCGGTATATTTTCTACAGAGTTATATTTGTAATAATTGAAATAAACTGATTTAGAATCATTATAAAAAATAAAAAGGGGCGAACTTTTTCTTTTGTGCTCCGCTCGCTTGCCCTCTTTTTGTCCTTTTGCTTAAATTTTGTTCTAATACTTCTCGTAACGTTTGCGAAACAATTCAACAAAAACGCCAGTTAACCTCTCAAATCAATTTTACAAAGCAAAATTTACCGATTTTGGTTTTTTAGGTTGATTCTTTGATGCTATCCTTAATCTTTATTTTATTTATCCACTCACTATACTTGTTGTATCTATTGTACTGATTTTTTTCTCTTTTGTTTTTAATGTCTTTTGTTGTTTAAAATTTTCTTTTTTTTGTTTAATTTTTGCGTTCTGCTTTTTTTATTCAATTTTTTTGCAATATTGTACTGTTTTATTTTTGTTTTTTGGTTTAATTTTGTTCTTCACTATTCTTGCAACCCAGCCTGAATTTTGCCGAAGCTTTGTGATTGGCTGCAAACAGCTAACAAAAACAAGGTAATCACGTGGCCCAAGTTTTCATATGTGTTTTTTTCGTTGAAAACATCGAATCATTCCTTTTGACGTTACAGAAAAAAACGTCTAAAGTCGAATCAAATGAGTTCATTTTGTTATTTTTTGGTAGGTTTGTGTTAAAACAATGTATGTATGAACTTATTTATAAACATTACCTTTTTTAGGGCACTAGTATGGTTATTAGTATACTTACTTTATATATGAAATGCGTTTTATTACTTTTTTAAGCAAGTTATTGTGGTTTTTAGTATATTAAAAACAGTAGAAAACTTTAAAATAGGACATTTTGTTTGTTAATGTATGTCAAGACTAAATAGCTCTCAAATACAAAGACGTGGCTCTTCTTCTACTTTGGACGAAATTGCAGGTAAAGAAACAGGTCGTTTTTCAAATAATCGTACGGGAAGATCATTAGATAGTAATTCGTCTTATTCTAATTCAGAAGATTCTTCATATAAACCAACTTGTTTCAAAAAAACATACTTATCTAATCATTCTTAATTCTTTTAATTTTTTTGCCAGCCTTGCATACATAGCTAATAATAGTACCAAAAATATTATTTATTCTAAAGAGCAAAATTAGTTGCTGCATACTGTTTTGCGTGCTGGCAAAGTAAATTTGAGAAATCATCTCCCAAACGAATATTTATAAACAGTTCCAGACGATTATATAATAAAGAGGAATATTATGCTTGACATCGTTATGTATTTAATTGATTTTGTTCTACATTTAGATACTCATTTACAACTTATCATTCAAAACTATGGACTTTGGACATATCTTATTATATTCTTAATAATTTTCTGTGAAACTGGATTAGTTGTAACTCCTTTTTTACCGGGAGATTCATTAATTTTTGTTCTTGGTGCATTTGCAGCTACAGGTTCATTAAACATTTGGTTATTATTTGCATTATTATTTATTGCGGCAACACTTGGAAACATTTCAAACTATCATATAGGTTCATTTATTGGTGAAAGAGTTTATCGAATGAAAGTTTGGTTTATTAAAAAACAATATTTGAACGAAACAAAAGCATTTTATAAAAAACATGGCGGTAAAACTGTTGTTCTTGCAAGATTTATGCCTGTAATTCGTACATTTGCGCCTTTTGTTGCAGGTGTAGGGAAGATGAATAAGAAGATGTTTATTTTTTACAGTATAATTGGTTGTATTGCTTGGATTTCATTATTTCTTTTCGCAGGATTTTTCTTTGGAAATATCCCTTGGGTATCAAAGAATTTAACTATCGTTATATTTGGAATTGTTATACTTTCTTTTGTTCCGCCATTATATGAAATTATCAAAAGGAAAATTGCTGCACGAAAGAACAAGAAAACTGAAAAGAAAAAACAATCTAAAAAATTTAAGAAAAAATAATTACTTCTTATTTAATTTTTTTCTTAATACAAACTCATATAAAATCAAGAATCCAATTCCTACACAAATCATTGAATCTGCAATATTGAATGTCGGAAATGTAGGGAAAAATGGCATAGGAATATAATCAATAACATATCCTAAAAATACCCTGTCAATAAAATTTGACAATGCACCAAAGAAAATTAAAGTATATGAAACCCTAAGTGATAAATCATTTGTTTTGTAATACATATATCCTAATATTCCCATAATTAATATTGCTGCAACAAGTAAAATCGTACGTTCGTTTTGCATAATTCCAAAACTAGCGCCAAAATTTAATACTGGGTTGTGGATATTACTTTTAATTAATTGATCAAGAATAACTAGTCCAACACCTATAGAAACTATTTGCATTTCTACTTTTTTAATACAATCAGAAAAATTCATATTTACCACGAATTTGATTTTTTTTCTATCTTTTGGTCAATTACGTTTAATTTCATTTGAATTGATTCTATATTGGCTCTAAGTAAATCAATTTTTGATGCGAGAATTTCAATTTGTTTTTCTAAAATTTCAGTTTTATGTACTTGTGCTTGCGAAAAGTTGTTTGTCTGAGATGTTTGTCCATTATTATTTCCATAATCATTATTTTGCATATTTCCATAATTTGCGTTGTGTTGTGAATATCCGCTATTTTGAGAAACTGACATTGAAGGTGCGGATGGGTTTATTTCATTATAATTTTTGACCGGTGTAAATCCGGAAGGAGAACTTATTTGTTCATCAGAGTTTGATGCATTCATTGCCATATTAAGTCTGTCTTCACGAGTTGTTTTAGGAGTCATATCTTCTTCAGGAAAATCATTTTGTATAGAGGATGGCGATTGATGAGGTTGTTCGAAACTACTTCCGCCTGTTAATTCTTTTTCCAAAGCATCCAAATCAAAGTCATCTTTTTTCTTAAATGGCCACATGTTTTTACCTTTTACGTATCATTTACTTGTTTGTTTTCTTGTTATCATTATTTTCATCAGGAACAACACTTTTATCTGTAAATTTTTCAATAATCGTAATTACTAACGAAGTAGGAACTGCATCAACAATTCTAAATATCGTGGTTTTCTTATCAACTTTTACATTTCCTTTTTTATATTCCGACAAAAGTCCTGTTACAAAAGAAACACTATCTTCACTTGCTTTGTTTGCAATAAACATTCCTGCAAGCATTGTTTTGAACTGATCATCACTTTTTAGTTCTTTAGAAATTTCTACTTTTATTCTATCTTTGAATGCAGAAATATCATAATTTGTTCCTTCTTTTTTTTGTTTTTCTAAAGCAATAGTCATAAGTGCATCATCAACAGGGGTACTACTTCTTATCCATTGGAGAGCCATCTCTTTTGTTATTGTCACATTAATTTCGTCTTTTTCTTCTCCTATGGGCATAATTATGCTATTTGAAAATATTTTTTCAGAAACAATCAAATCAATTTCGACAATTTTGTAATATGAATTATGAAGAGAATTGTAATCAAGTGGTTTTGTAAATGAATTGGATTGTAAAAACATCATTTTTTCATCTTCATTTTCTGCATTTGGCACAAGTGATATGGCTGATATTATTTTATCGTTATCCTCTAGAATTAATAGATTCTTATCGTTTGCATGTTTTTGAAAATCTTGAACATCTAAAAAGGCTGCAAATCCAATTCCTGCAAGTATCAAAAACAATAATACTAATGTTAAAGCAATAGCGATAAGTAAGTGTTTTATAAATTTGAATATAAGAACAATGGCGACAATAGTTAGAATCAAAATTCCAATCATTAAAAAGTCCATATTTTACCTCTTTTATACAACAAATCAAAATGCACTAATATAATATAGAACTAGACATATTGATTTATAAACATTTGCTCCCTTATATTCATAATGAAAAAATTGAATAAATTAATACAAACATTAAAAAAAATGTCAAATATATCAAAAAATACAAAAACTTCTAAAAAAAAGGTAAGTAAGGTCGTTTCAAAGAAGATAAATATTGGAAAAAATAAGATTATTCGTAAAAATAAAACTATTTCAACAAAAAACAGTATTCATAAGAATAAAGTTGTTCATAAAGATAATACTGTTCAAAGAGAGAAGATTATTCAAGAAAAGTCAGAAATACCTATGAAGATTTATTACGATTTATTTGAAAGCTATGGTCCACAAGGTTGGTGGCCACTTTTAGAATGTGAAGGAGTAAATCCTACAAAATCAGGTTGTATAAATGGATATCATCCACATAATTATTCTTATCCAAGAGATGAATTTGAACAGTTCGAAATTTGTATTGGAGCAATATTAACGCAAAATACTTCTTGGCCAAATGTTGAAAAGGCACTTGTAAATTTAAAAAAAATGAATGCGATTAATCCTAGTGCGATATTATCTTTAAATGATGATGTCTTAAAAAATGCAATAAGGCCTGCAGGTTATTTTAATCAAAAAGCAAAAAAATTAAAAGTATTTTCAAAATTTTTCATGGACTTGGAGAAAAGAGAACCAAAAAGAGCAGAACTTTTAGATGTTTGGGGTGTTGGTCCTGAAACTGCTGATTCAATATTACTTTATGTGTATAAAAATCCAGTATTCGTTGTTGATGCATATACAAAAAGAATATTTCAAAATATAGGTCTGATAAAAAAAGATGCTACTTATGACGAAATTAAAAGATTTTTTGAGAAAAATGTAAAATGGGATTATAAAATTTATCAAGAGTATCATGCATTGATTGTTGAGCATGCGAAAAGATATTATAACAAAGCGTCAGAATACAAAAAATGTCCTTTGTATAAAAAATATGAGAAATGATTTTCTTTGTAGAAACGTTCTACCGGCAAGCAGAAGTAGTAAGCAATCAGAATTTGTTCTTTATACTAAAGCAACTAAAATAAGAAAATAATATTGTAAGTTAATCAAGGCAAGTGTACGTTTCTACAGAACAGAAATAATTATTTCATTTTTCTTTTTACTAATCTATCAATTTGCTCAAACAAACTTCTTTGCTCTGCTTTTTCGTCAGTGAATGTAAATTTAGAAAGAATGTTTTGTTTCTTAATTTTTGCTATGTTTTCAGTTAAATTTTCTTTTAATTCAACAAAATTGATTTTGATTCTTGGAAGGTGCATCCATCTTACGTTAGACATATATTTTCTAACTTTATTTACTAGTTTTAATGTATATATTGCATCAATTACAAAAATTCCATATGTTATTCCTAATATGAACGATATATTGCTTGAAGGTAAAAATGTAAGCCAGGTATTTAATCTTGGAAACAACGTGTAATAAAAAGCAATACCACTTAATGCCCAAACCACACTTTGTAATATTGAAATATATCCTCTATAATTCATAAAATAATTTGAATAATCCCATAATACAATTTTATAATAACTTAGAAGTATTCCTGTAATAAGTTCAAGAACAGTAACAAGTATTGTAAATATTAATACTGTTTTCCATAATGGCAATGTTAAAGAAAAAATAAGATATGCAATTATAGTTCCAAATCCATATATTGGTAGATATGGTCCAAAAAAGAGTCCGGGATTTACTAGTTTGTGAGATACAAAAATTGGTCTCCAAAATAATTCTAAAATCCACCCCAAAATACTTCCAATGCCGAATATGAAAAGTAATTCATGTAAATTTAGCATATTTTACCTTTTAGTTATATCTTGAATTTAGTTATATATTAAACAATGCGAAATAAGTGTTCATACGTACCGGCTCTCATACGTTTGCATGTAAGTTTAGTTCATCCTCACAAACGATGTATGAACAAACATTTAGCTTTAATAATTGTAATTGCCGGTTGAATGAACACTTATTATTTTCAATGCGAAAGACGGGGTTCGAACCCGCGCAAGCACTAAGCTATACGGCCCTCAACCGTACCCGTTTGACCGCTCCGGCACTCTCGCGTAAGTCACATAATCTAGCTATATCTGAATCGTCTTTACCAGCAAACAGACTCCTCGTAAGAGGCAGCCAAATGCAATGCGGCCGTGTATACAGAATGTATATCCAGTTCCAATCGGAAATTCTAATGAATACAATTATTTGCACTATATGTGAAGGCTGGTAAAAAGACTTCAGATATAGCTTGTAAAGTCTAAATATTTTGTATAAGTAAGGTATTTAAATACTCTTCTCTTACATTTGTGTATGAAACACGTAAAGCCAGTGCATCACGTTTTGTCAGAGCTTCATGCAAAGAAACGTTCAGGGGAACAATTATCTGGTAAAGATAAAATAAAGCATTTAATAGAATCGGAAATTCGTTCTGCACAGCATAAACATTACAAGTCAATGAGAAATTATGTTATTTTGTTTTCTGTTTCACTTATAGTTTTGATGTTAATTTACATTTACAATCCAAAACTTCCACCATTTGTTGGAATAATAAACATTTGCGCAGCAATAATAATATTTTTCGTCGGAATGATTCATTTAAACAACGGATATAAAAGAGAGATTAGTGATTATTTGATGATTGAAGAACAGGTTAATAATTTAAAAAAATAATTTGAAAGAATTATTTTATAATTTAAGTTGGTTTAAAAAATAACGAGGTATATTCATGGCAAAAAAGAAAATTGTAAAAAAGAAAGTAGTTGCAAGAAGTGTAAGAGCAAAATCAGAAAAAGTAGCTGCTATTCATACAGATAAAATTGTTGTAAATAATAATGTGACAATATCAGGAAAGAAAAAAGTTAATTGGGTATTAACACTTGTAATGTCAATAATATTTGGTTGCATTGGTGTTGACAGATTTCTAATGGGTCACGTTGGACTTGGAATACTAAAATTATTCACTTTAGGTGGATGCGGTATCTGGTGGTTAATTGACGTGATACTTATTGCAACAAAATACCAATTCAAAGATATTGAATGGGTAGAAAATTAAATTTTGTTTTTCTTTTATTTTTTCATTTAAATAACGTAATTTAATCTGGGACATTAAATAGGTAAATTGTAAATGAAACTAAAAAGTTTTTTTCTGGAGCTATTAAGTTTCTCCACGCCAAGAGCAATTGTAATTAACATCTCATCAATATTTTTAGCTCTTAGACTATTACCTACGAATGTTTTATCTGGTTCTCCTATAACTTGTGTTTTTAAGACTTATATTATTCCATTATTTTTTCAACATGGTTGTCTGACATATGGATTTTTTGCATTCTGTAATTGCCCTGCGTGCGGTATTACAAGAGGGATGTCAAGATTACTTCACGGGGATTTGTTTGGTGCAATTGGTTATAATAAATTAGTAATTCCTGTATTTGGAATTATGATTTTTTTACTTGTTCTTAATGCATTTAGATTGTATAAAAACAAAACTTTAAAATAATTTTTTACATTTTATAAAATATTTCTACCTGCCTTTACATCTGATACTAATAATTGTGTTGATTAGAAGCACTGGAAGATATCCACATACATTATTCTGCATACCGTTCTGCTTGCCGGTAGAAATATTTCTAACTATATTGAATAAAAATAAAGAAAGTAATAAAAAACAAAGAAAATTATAAAAAAGAAAGTAATAAAAAATAAAATATTAAAAAAGAAATAATAAAAATAAAAAATTAATCAGTTCTTCTTCCTTGTCCCCAATCGCTTCTTGGAACTCCGCCGCCTTGGCTTCGTCCAGAACTTCTACCTTCGTGAGTTCTTGAAGGTCCTCGTGATGGGCCATCATGACTTCTAGGTGGTCTGCTCTCAGATCGTGGTCCACGACTTTCTCCGTCAGACGAACCAAAACGTGCTCTTGGTCTACTTTCGAATCTTGGGCCATCTCGTCTACCTTCTGAACTTCCAAATCTTCTTGGTCCGCCAGATGATCTTCCTCTTCCAAATCCACCACTGCTTCTTCCTCTAGAACCGCCACCAAATGACTCTCTTTCCCTTTCAACGTGTTTGGTTTCAATTCTTTCAACGAATGGTGTGGCTTCTTTTGTTATGTCCATATTTTTGAATTCTCGTAGAACTCTTCCAAAGTTATCGTGATCTCTTGGTGCAAGTATGTTTATTGCTTTTCCGTCAGCTCCTGCTCTTGCAGTTCTTCCAATTCTGTGTATGTATTGTTTTGATTCTTTTGGAATATCGTAATTATATACGTGAGTAACTCCTTTGATATCAAGACCTCTTGCAGCAACGTCAGTACAAACAAGCACATATACTTTTTGTGTGTGAAAACTTTCCATTATATGAGTTCTTCTCGCTTGTGTAAGTCCGCCGTGAATTGCTTCTGCTTCTATTCCGTTTCTTTGAAGATTCTTTGCAACGAAATCAGTGCTGTCTCTTGAATTACAAAATACCATTACAAGATTTGTTTTTTCATTCTTGATTAAATGTACAAGAGTAGAAAATTTAAGTCCATCAATAACATCGTAGTAAACCTGTTTTAATTTGCTTGGATCTACTTCTGCTTCTGCCATGATTCTTACTGGATTTGTCATGTGTTTTTTTGCAAAGTGAGTAATTTCATTACACAATGTTGCAGAAAAGAATAAAGTTTGTCTTCCTTCTTTTGGGCATCTAGCAATTATTTGTTCAACATCGTGGGAAAAACCCATATCAAACATTCTGTCTGCTTCATCAGCCACAAAAACTTTAACTTTTGACAAATTGATTGTTCTTCTTTCAATGTGATCAAGTACTCTTCCTGGAGTTCCTACAACTACATCAGCAGATCTTAATTTGTCAATTTGAGGAACAATTGATACTCCTCCATAAACATCTACAATGTTTAGCGGTTTGTATTTTGCGAATTTTTTCAATGTTTTTGTTATCTGCTCTGCAAGTTCTCTTGTAGGAGTCAAAACTATTGCTTGAATTCCTTTACCTTTCTCTGCATGCTGAATTATTCCGCATCCAAATGCAAGTGTCTTTCCTGAACCAGTTGACGAGCCTGCGATAACATCTTTTCCTGCAACTATATGAGGAATTGATTCTTGTTGTACAACACTCGGGTCTGTGAAACCCTCATCTTTTATTGATTTTAGTATAGGTTCAATAATACCTAGTTGTTTAAATTTTTCCATATTTTCTTCACTAAATTTTGCGCTAAGAAATAGAACTCTAACAAATGTTTTTTGCAAAATCTTTATGAGAACCTTGAATAACCCGTGTTTTGGGTTAGGCTATTTTATAACAAATATTAATTCAAAATTCTTCTTCGAGGGTTACTTAAAACCGTCAATTTTTTAACAAAACGATTATGTTTATTCGATTTCTTTGTTTTTCGCATATTGATTATTAGTCAGTATATTATAAAAGAACAAAGGTCGCTTTATAAATCTTCCTATGATTATTACTGACTAAAGAAGGAATTTTAACGAGAGTGAAATAATTTTTCTTTTAGTAATTGATTCGAGAATTGAAAAAAATTTAATTTGAAAAAATGTAAAAATTGTCGGATTTTTTAGAAAAATAATCTGCTTCCTTTGTACAAGTTTCTATTCTTTTTCTTAAAAGATCTTTCAAATCTTTCTGAGTCCACTTCATTAGTATATATTACGCCCTCTATCGAAGTAATCTTTTCCCCACCATAATAAACTACATCTCCTTTAATTTCCGTTTTTCCTGATTGTAGTGTATATCCATTAATGTTACTAAAAACCAAACCTTCAATGCCATTTAAAACATATAATAGAGAATTATCTTTTTTTAAGAAGCTAAATTTTAAATTATCAATTATTCTTTTACCGACAGGTTCTGTTTTTGCTTCGTGTGGTTTAACTGTTAATATTGGCTTAAGTGAAATTGAATCATATACTTGAACAAAATTATATCTATCGTCTACCCATTTTCCCCTTATAAATCCTGATTCTTTTCCTACTCCTATTTTTTCAAGTGCATGATAGACACCGCTACCACTTGAGTATATGTCCAGAATATTGCTTCTTTCATGAGCTCCACTTCTGTCTCTTTCTATAGGATTTAACAACATCCTTCTTTTATTTTCAGGATTTACAACCCATATCTGATCCTTTGTTCCTATGACTAAATAATCATTCATTTTATCTTGTAGATATAGTTCCACTATTTAAATTTTTCTATTATTAACAACTAATTAGTAGTGATAAAACCAAACATCTCACATATTTTTAATCAAACAATCCTCCCCAAATGCTCTTTTTTATACAGAGGAATTTATTTGTTCTATTTTATAGTATTATAATTAGCATCAACCACAACGTTTATATACACGGAATATATACATATATACGTGATATATATGGTACAAGCAATGATAAATATTGATGAAAATACGAACAGAGTATTAAACATAGTAAAAGCAAAATTCGGTTTAAAGGACAAATCTGAAGCAATAAATATGGTAGTTTCTGATTATGAACAAAATTCTCTTGAACCGAATTTAAGACCTGAATACGTTGAGAAATTAATGAAAATAAAAGATAAAAAAGGAATTTCTTTCAAAAGTATTGATGAATTGAGAAAGAGTATAGAAAATGCGTGAATTTGAAATAAAACCCGAACTGCATAAGATACTGATAAAATTATTTAAAAAAGATAAAATTTCTTATGATGCAGTTATGACTAAGATTCAAGAAGTATTAATTCTTCTGATGTTGAGCATTATAAAAATTTAAGATACGATATGAAACTTTCAAAAAGAGTTCATATTGGTCATTTTGTTCTTGTTTTTAGTTATGATAAATCAAGGGATTTTATTTCATTTGAAGATTATGACCATCATGATAACATTTATGATTAGTTTGTTTTCTTAGATGAAATTATTATATTTTAGAAATAATTATGACGAAAGTAATTTATGTTTCATCTTTTTGTTATTAGTACATAACTTAAAAAAGTTTATTCTTTAAGTTGATATTTTTGAACTATAAAATCTAATCCTTTTTTAATTGTTGGAATAAGATAAGGAACATGTTTTCTGATAAAATTTGCAGTTTTTTCTCCCGTTCCTCCATAATAAAAGGAAACAAATTTTCTGCCTAAATAGTTTTTAACTAGAACTTCGTCTCTAAATTCTCTTAATATTTGAACTTCCGGGGCATTTATATTGCCATAGACTACTGTAGCCACAAAACATTCTTTATCTTTTTCAATCCACTTAGTGCCCCATGCTCTGCCTTCAATATCTTGATTTTCAATACATTCATAGGTTTTTCCATTCATGTATGTGATATCTCCAACTTTAGGTTCACCAGATTCTTTATTGTACTCCATTTTATCCCTAATCTTAAATCTATTTATATTAAAACTTACAAGTGATAATTAATATAAAAAGTTACCTCACTTAGAATCATCCAAGTGAGTAATAATTGTTCGTTTCATAGGCAATTATTGATACTAACTTAATTTGCTATTTTAATTAACGTGAATACTATTATTTATTTATCTATCTTAGGCTCTGTCCGAAAAGTCTGGCGGCAAGCAAAACCTCGTTAGAGGTAGCTAAGTGCAACGCGACTACATTCCTACGCAAGTATGATTGTTTTTCCAATAGTTACAAAAATAAATATAATTATTCACGCAATTTATGCAAGGCCGCCAAAGACTTCGGACAGAGAATAGGCACACAGTTTTATAAACAGGAAAAATGCCCCTAATATAATAGCAACAAGTATACCTTAGGTATGCAAAATGTTGGCGGAGTAATGACAATGGGAGATTTTGATCGAAGTAGTAGTTTTAGAAAAAGAGAAGGTTCTGGTAGGTCTAGAGATAGAGATTCCAGAGGCGGATCAAGAGATGGTGGTTTTAGATCAGGCGGTGGCGGTTTTGGCGGTCGAAGTTCTGGTGGTAGATCATTTGAAAAAGAAATGCACACAGTAAAATGTGATAAATGCGGAGAAACTTGCGAAGTTCCATTTAAACCAACTAATAATAAACCAGTTTATTGTAGTTCTTGTTTTAGAAAAGGAGAATCGTCAGGTTCTGATTCAGTTCGTTCAAGTCCAGCTAGTTCAGGCGTAAGTAAGACTGATATTATTGAAATAAATAGTAAGCTTGACAGAATCTTAGCAATTCTAGAACGAGAAGAATAAATATTAAATTGTTTTATTTTTTTATTTTCATTTTATTTCTTTTTAAATTTCTTTTTAAATTTCTTTTTTCTACTTGGTTTAAATACAGTCTTTACCGGCAGGCAGAATAGTATGCAGAATAATATATGTGCATATCTTCCAGTGCTTCTAATTTAGACAATTATTTGCCTATATGTAAAGGCTGGTAAAGACTTTTTTAGAGAGTCTTTTAAATACCAACATTTAATAAAAGAATATATTTTTTAGAGTTATATGGATAGGGACTACATTTACTCTGAACCAACTATAAGTATTTGTCCTGTTTGCCTATTACAAATTTCTGCAAAAATTATTATTAAAAATAATCAAGTTTTCTTAAAAAAATTCTGTAAAAGTCATGGTGAAACAGAAGAATTGTTGGAAGAAGATGCGGCTTACCATTTGTCAAAAAAAGAATTTGATAAGCCAGGAACTATCTCAAAAACACAGACAAAAATAGACAAAGGTTGTCCTTTTGATTGCGGTCTTTGTCCAAATCACGATCAGCATACTTGTATTAGTTTAATTGAAGTAACTAATGCTTGCAATTTGAATTGTCCTGTTTGTTACGCGGGATGTGGAAATATGACTAACAAAAAGAATGAAGTTAATAATAACTATATTTTCTATTTATCGCTTTCAAAAATATCAAAAATGATTGATTTTCTTTTAGATTCAGAAAATGGAAAAGCAGAAATATTGCAGATTAGCGGCGGAGAGCCGACACTACATCCAGATATAATTAAGATAATTTCTCTTGCAAGGGAAAAAGGTATTTCGTATGTTATGCTTAATACAAACGGAATAAGAATTGCAAATGATGAAGAGTTTGTCAAACAATTGGCAAACTTCAAGGGAAAATTTGAAGTATATTTGCAATTTGATTCCTTTTCGGACAAGACCAATAATTTTCTTCGTGGAAAAGATATTACTTCTATAAAATTAAAAGCTATAGAAAATCTTACAAAATATAATATTCCTGTAACTTTAGTATGTACTGTGCAAAATAAAGTGAATGATTCTGAACTTGGAAAGATTTTACGTTTTGGTATGGATACTAAAGGAATAAGAGGAGTAAATTTTCAGCCAATTGCTTTTTTTGGAAAGTTTAATAATGTCGAAAATTTAAAAAACAATATTAATATTACAAAAGACAGAATAACTTTGAGTGGTGTGATTCAAAGAATAGAAAATCAAATTTCCGATGTTTTTATCAAAGGAGATATTGTTCCTTTGCCATGCAACGTGCAGCGTGTCGCAGTTTCATATTTGTTTCGCTCAAAAAATAAGAAATTTATTCCGATTACAAGAACAATTAAAGTGAAAAGTTATCTGCCGTTGATTGATAATACTTTTATGTTTGATGCCGATTCTATTTTGAAAAATAAATCAAAATCTATATTTTCATGCGATTGCTTCGCAAACAAAATTAATTTGGCCGCTAAAATCAGTAGATTTCTACCAAGCGATTTCTTATTATGGTCTTCTGACAAAAAACTTTCTTTTATTGATAATAATACTTTTAGAGTAAGTATCTCTTCATTTATTGATGTGTATAATTTCGATTTAAAATCAATGCAAAAAGAATGTGTGCATGTGATTACTCCTGATTTTAAGAAGATTCCTTTCTCTGCATATAATATGTTTTATAGAGATTCAAAATTAAATAAAAAAAGGGCAGACGCGCTAAGAAAGAGGAGATGCGAATGATGCTCACTTTAATTATTGCAGATATTATTGTAGGTATTTGTCTTTTGTTATTGTTTATTTCTATATCTATCAACTTTGCAATTGCTTCAGAAAAAACATCAGTTAAAAAAGAGAAAAAAAGTATTGTTGAAACTGGAACTATGACTTTGTTTGCGGTGGTTTTTTATATTATAATAAGATTTTCAATAGGTAGTATTTCTATCTCAAACGTTATTTTAACAAACGTTCTTATGATCTTTGGAACCTTGTTATTTTCGTTTGGTTGTTTTGTAAATATTGCTGGACGATTTAATTTAGGAAAAAACTGGGCAAATCAAGTTACTATATACAAAAAACAAACTTTTATTTCTTTTGGAATGTATCGTTTTGTAAGGCACCCGCTTTACGCATCAATAATTTTAATGTTTTATGCTGCGTGTTTAATTCATCCAAATTATATTGCTTTTTTAGCAACAACGTTTATATTTATTCCATTTATGTATTATCGTGCAAAACAAGAGGAAGTTTTATTAACCAAAACATTCAAAGATTATAGTATATATCAAAAAAAAGTCGGGATGCTTTTTCCTAAGATATTGAAGTAATATTATTTAAGTGATTTTTATGAAATTAAACAAAAAAAATATTAAATTAAATACAAACAAGATAAATGCAAAAAAGATAACTGCAAAAAAGAATACCGAAGAAACTCAAAGTTGTAAAACTTGTTCAACTGATTTAGTTGATATTAGAAGTGATGCATTTGCTTTTTGCCGTTATGGTGTGATGATTATTGTTTGGCTTGCTCTTTTACTTCAGTTAAAATGGCTTGTTCTTTTATCTTTTGGAATTTTGTTATTATCTGCTATATTTGGTATAGGATACGCTCCTATGATATTAATTTACACCAACACGATAGGTTTATTCTT
Organism: Candidatus Woesearchaeota archaeon; assembly: GCA_041661165.1. Taxonomy (GTDB): domain Archaea; phylum Nanobdellota; class Nanobdellia; order Woesearchaeales; family JBAZVA01; genus JBAZVA01. Next base: position 23,691 of record JBAZVA010000003.1, read on the forward strand.
CAAATTTAAAACAGAGAAATTGGGAGTGAGTGGAATGAGATTTGCTCACACTCTTGGAAGTATTTTTGCAGGAATTGCTGTACTATGTTTATATTTTTGGAATACAAAAGTTGGTTGGGTAATAGTAATTTTCCTTGCGATTATGAAAACAATATCTGCAATTGGGCTTTGTCCTGCTTACAAATTATATAATTGCATTAAATCTGGCGGTTGTTGTTCTTTTACAAGAAAATTGAGCAAGTAAAATTTAGTAATAAAATAATTAAGAGAAAAAATAATTGAGAAAATAAAATGTTAGATTTTCATACGCACCCGGCAAATTGGGGAATAAAACCAGTTTTGTTTAATATTGGCAACGTTCCTGTAACTTCTTATGCTTTCTTTGTTATTCTTGGTTTAATTGCAGGTCTTTTAGTTTATTATTATCTTGCAAAAAAAGAAAAACTTCATTCAGAAAATTCTTTCTATGTGCTTGTTGCAGGTTTGTGCGGCGGAATTTTAGGTGCAAAAATTCCTATTTGGATTTTAAATTTTCCATTGCTTTTGCAAACAAATAATGTCGCATTATTTCTTTCTGGGAGAACTATTATCGGAGGCCTGATTGGAGGAACAATTGCAGTTATTATTGTTAAAAAAGTTTTAAAAATCAATCAAAAATTAGGAAACCTGTTTGCTCCGGCGATTGCTTTAGGAGTTGCAATAGGTAGAATTGGATGTTTTTTTGCAGGTTGCTGTTATGGAACTCCAACCACTTTGCCGTGGGGGGTTGATTTTGGAGATGGTTTACTTCGTCATCCAACTCAGATTTACGAATCTATCTTTATGTTTGGGATGTTTATTTTTTTAATTATAAAGCAAAATAAAAATACAAAGCAAAAAAAATCAAAAGAAATAAAACCAGGATATTTATTTTACATTCTCATGAATTTCTATTTTGTATTTAGATTTTTTGAAGAGTTCATTCGTGATAATCCAAGATATTTTTATTTGACTTTATTCCAATATTTATCTATTGCTGCGCTTTTATTCATAAATGGCAAATATCTGTTTGAAAATAGAAAGAAAGGAAATTTAGAAAATATGCAAGTACAAACTCGAAGTATGGAAAAGAATATAAAGAGAAAAAGAAAGAGTAAGTAGTATGGCAGCAAAACATAAAGAATCAGAAAAAGATATTGGAAGCATAGTTAAAACTACCGAAAAGATTCCTTTAGTTGAATACAAACTTGTTACTGGATGGAAGTCTCTTGATGTGATAGCAAGTTTTTTTGGATTTATGATTGCCAATGTTTTATTATTTTTACTTTATTCTTTTCTTATGTCATTCTTGTTTACAAACATTATAAGTAATGTTCCATCTATTATGTTTGGACTAACATTATTTGCGATTAATGTTTTCATAGTTGTTTATTTATTTCGTGCAAAATATAAATTCTTAGCAATAGGACTTTTAACTTCAATTTTTTTACCTTTGCTTATATTTGGTTCTTGTATTGGTATTATGAGTTTAATCTTATCTGCAGGGCCTGCATTGTCTTAAATATTATCTTTACTTTTTATCTTTGAAATTTATTTCTGTAGAAAACTTTATATATTAATTCAATTATAGTAAATAGAATGTTCAATAACGGCACATTAAGTATTATCAGTCTGATTATAGTAATTGTGTTAGTGATTGTGCTATAGGGCATTTCCAAGAAAATTTAAAGAAAACTTGGAGATTACACAAACGTTCTAAATAATTTCTTGGTTTTCTTAATACATTTTTCTTGGATAACTCTGTATTAAACTAGGTGGTGAAAAATATGGAAAGTGCAACAATAGGAAATACTATGCAAATGTATACAAAAATAGGAAAAGAAGAACAAAAAACAAAACAACGAAATACTGAACTAACAGAACTTGGTAGAAGAACTTTTCTATCAAAAGCAAGTTTAGTAGATAGAGTACACGCGAATGGAAATGGAAAAATAGCGATTCCAAAGCACGCAGTATACTATAGAACAAAATCAGGCGAAGTAAGATTTTTTAGTATTAATCAATACATTTTTATTGGAGAAGAACATATTAAAAATTTAAAACCGATTGATGAAAAGAGTAGATATGTTGCATTTCCTGATGTAAAAGTAAGAGTTGGACATATTGATTACGGAACACCTGTGTTTTATCAATAATTTTTTTATATTTTTATGAAAATATTAGGACAAAGTCCTTTATTTTTATTAATTTTGTGTGCCTTTTTCAATTGTTTTTTTATCATTGCTTTCCAAATTGGAAAAATATTTTGTTATTAACTCTTGAAATTGTAAATCCCTATCAGAACCATCGCGAAGTTCGTCATTATAACCATGAAAATGATAATTAGAATCTTGTTTTGATGCAAAAAATTTTGCAGTCATAAAAGGTTTATGGTCTAAATATCCATTTTTAATTAAACAATCATAATTTTTAAATAAAAATCGTTTTTCATCTGTTTGTTGTAATTGAATTTCATACATTTTGCAAAATAATTTGTATACCTCTATTAATTCTTCTTTTGTTATCAAATGGTCAAGTGTTATTTTAAAAGACATTGTTTATCCTAAATAGAATTATTACTTGAAATTTTTAAATTTATCTATTATTTATTTCTTCTGTTTTTTTATCTTCACTATCCACCAAATCATCTATTGTTTTTTTTGCAAACGAAATAAATCCGAATTCGTCTGTTTTTATCTCATATAAGTCAACTATTCTTGTTTTAGGCGCATTATATTTATTTTTATTTAGTAGGTTTTTTAATTCCAAATATTTTATTTCATTAGAATATAAGTTATTGCCAAGAATTAGTGACGCAAAATATTTTAATCTGTTTTCAGGCTTTATTTGCAATTTGTGATTCGGAAGGTGGGATTGTTTAAGTATAAATAAAATTTCTCCGGATGCATGAGTTATAATTTCATACAATTCAATAATCTCAAAAAAACTTAGATGTACAACCTCATCTGTTAATTTATTTTTTTTGAAAGGGCGGGAATTGGACCCGTAAGAATAAATATTTCCAAACTGATTACAAGAAATCCAATATTGTGATTTAGAATTAGGACATATCTGAATTTGTTTTTTATCTTCTTCTTCCATAGATATTATTTTATTTATTCAGTATTTATTATTTTATAATTTCCCTCCAATGCTCTAAATGTATTACTATTATTCAATTAGAACTAATTTTTATATTTTATTTCTATTGTTAATATGATGAAAATATATCAAAAAGCACACCGCTTCTGGCTTTTTTTCTTTTTGACGTAAAAATTAGTCAGATGTTTTATATTACTGATATTTATCTTATTCTTATAGAATCAAGAAAAATGATTAAAAATAATTATTAACTATAAAAAGGAGGCGATAATATGTTATATTACTATATAAAAATAAAAGAACAAAACTCATTTTCCTGGAGTCCATTAAAACAGGATGGAAAGATACCTATTTTCTGTTTGGAAAGAAACGCAAAGAAAGTTACAAAAAATATTAGCTCCAATAAATTTATGATAATGCCAATATCTTATCTTCCAACACAAAAAAAATCTCCACTATACAAAAAAAACTTTGTTATTATGGATATGGTTCCATTATTTCAGAATTATGATTTCTTAGAAAGGCAGATAAACGTTTCACAGGATTAATCAATAGATGCAAAGGGTGAATGAAATGATGTCAAAAATACCTGTCGATTTAGAAAAGATTGACCCTGTGATTTCAGATAAAGAGATATTAAGAGTTGGGATTATTGCGGAATTAGATGCGATAAATTTGTACGAACAAATGGCAATATTTGCAAAAGATGTAAATATAAAAAAAATATTATTGGATATTGCAAAAGAAGAAAAAACTCACGTTGGAGAATTTCAAAGACTTCTTCTTAACAGGGACAAGGAGCAGGTAAAAGAACTTGAAAAAGGAAAAGAAGAAGTAAAAGAAGAAGTCGGAGAATAAATTTAGTTTATCTTAATTGTTTTAAATTCTGCAAACCTCATTTTCTTTTTTAAATAAATATTTTTGGTGATATTCTTCTGCTTTGTAGAAAATCTCTGCGGGAAGTATTTCTGTCATAATTTTTCTTTTGTGATGTATTTGTTGCATTTCCTTTGATTCTAATGCTATATTCATCTGATTTTTGTCATGAAAAAATATTACCGATTTATACTGACTTCCTATATCTAGACCTTGTTTGTTAAATTGAGTTGGATCATGTATTTTCCAAAACGTCTCAAGCAATTTCTCATAAGAGATTATTTTAGGGTAATATTCCACCTGACACACTTCAACGTGTCCTGTTTTATCTGAACATACTTTTTTATATGCGGGATTCTTAGTTTCTCCACCCATATATCCTACTGTTGTTTCTACAACCCCTTCTAATTTTCTAAATTCTTCTTCAACATGCCAGAAGCATCCTGCTCCAAAAGTTGCTATTTTTGCATTGTGCATTTTTTTATCAATCATCTTTTCACCTAATAATATATTCTTTGATGAATTGTTATTTTTAAGGAAAAATACATTCTTTTATAGATTTATCATCTCTTAAACGTTTAAACACTGGTGCTCTTAATTTTTCATCCTTAGTAAATTCCAGATATTCAATTTCTGCAACATGCTTGGGCCTGACAAAAATTATCTCTTTAGGAAGATTTTTACTTTCGTCTGACAACTTATTTTTAATATCTTCTTTTATTTTTGACATACTTACTTCAAATGTATCAATAAATTTTTCAGAAAACCCTGTTCCGACTTTTCCGACATAAATGATTTTTTTGTTTTTGTACAATCCGAGAGCAAGACTGGAAATTTTTCTTTTACCTTTTGTAAATCCTATTATAATGCAATCGATTGTATTTAGATTTTTTATCTTAAGCCAATTGTCAGAACGTATACCTTCAAGATAAAAACTATTACTTTTTTTTGCTATGATTCCTTCCATTTTGCGTTTTTTCATGGAAAGAAATAATTTTTTTCCCTTCGTGGTATAAAAAATTGTTTGAAGTGATTTGTTTTCAATTATTGTCTTATTGAGAATTTTTTTTCTTTGTAAAAGAGGTATATTTTTTAAATTTTTACCATTTTTGTTTAGGATGTCAAATACAACAAACACTGCTTCTTTTTCTCCTTCTTGAGTTTGTAAAATATGAAAATCTGGATTTCCTTCTTTGTTGTAAGAAACAATCTCTCCATCAAGAATACACGATTTTGCTTTTATTTTTGACAAATCAATATTTTCAAATCTTTTTGTAATATCTATGTTGTTTCTGCTCTTAAATATATTTCTCTTATTTTTATTAAAATATAATATTGCTCTGATACCATCTAATTTTGGCTCATAAATATGTCCTTTCGTATTTAAAACATCAATATGACTTTTATCATTCACAAGTTTTGCAAGCATTGGTTTCATATTACGATTCTCCTTTTTTAGTTTCTTTATTAATGTCTTTTTTTAGTTTTTTCATGATTTTGTTTAATGATTTGGAATTTTTGTAAAAATATTTTAAAGGGTCACTTTTTGTTTGCATTCTTTTTAATACGTCATTTATATCGAAACTATCAGGATTTGTTTTTCTAAGTTCTTCCCAAAAAATTGGAAGTGCCACTGTCGCAGTCAAAGTTGCTCTTACAGAATAAGGAGAGATAGATGTTTGTTGAGGGGAATTTCTGTTAATATCAATGAAAATCTTATTAATACGTTTATTTTTTGAAAGTTCTGTCGTTATATTTTTTGGATTATCCTGTTCTATTACTTTTGCAATCTTTAATGCAAACTCTCTTACTTTGTCGTTTGAATTTTTAGGTTTTATGGGTACTATTATGTGATATCCTTTTTTTCCTGTAGCTAATAAATACGGATTTAATCCAATATCAGTCAAAAGCTGTTTTAATTTTAGAACTGTGTTTTTTAATAATACACTATTTTTTTCTGACGGATCAATATCAAACACCATTTTGTCAGGATATCCTAAATTTTCAGTCGTACTTGTCCATGTATGTATTTCACCAACTTGCGATGCGACATAAATAAGACACTCTTTATTATTACATATTATATAATCTACTTCCCCTTCTTTTTTTTTGATTTTTATGTGTTCTATCCATGATGGAAATGAATTTGGTTTATTTTTCTGGTAAAATCCCTCTTTATCTGCACCGTTTGGGAAACGATACATGACGATGGGTCTTTTTCTTATAGAATGAAGCATGATATTTGCAATTTTTTTATAATACTCAACATATTCCCGTTTTGTAAATTTTTTAAATATTTTTTTTTCGGAATTAGAAATATTAATTATGTCGTCATCTTTTCTTTTGTATTTTTTATCCATATGATTATCCGTTTGAGAAGTCATACTTATCATCCTTCATCTTAATAATAAGCCAGTTTTTTTTGTTTTCATTAAACTTGGTATTGACTAACGCATAATTTCCTTTCAAAACTCTTCCTTTAAGATTCACTTCAATCTGTCCCTGTAAATAAGATTCTTTCATACTGATTTTTCTTATGTTTCTGTAATTTCCTTTATCCCATATTTTAACTTTTCCCGCTCCGTATTCTCCTTTTGGAATCTGTCCTTGAAAATCCGCATATTTAATCGGGTGGTCTTCTGTTTCTACAGCAAGATGTTTTTCAGAAACAGTCGTCGGAATTCCTTTCGGGACCGCCCACGATCTTAATACTCCGTCTATTTCTAGTCTAAAATCGTAATGGAGTCTTGTAGCATTATGTTCCTGAACCACGAATATTGTTCCTTTTCTTTTCTTGACAGCATCAGTTTCTTTTGGTTCGTTGGTCTTTTCAAAATCTCTTTTTTCCTTGTACGTACTTAATTTTGAGGATTTAATTGATGATTCGTTTGATGATTTCATAGGCTCGCCTTCAAACTTTCAACAAGATTTTTCTCTTTTTTGATTTTTTTACTTTCAGCTTTTACTTCAATTAATTCTCCTTTTGTTTTCTTTTTGATAAGTTTTAGAAGTTCATCTCTGAAAGTATCCTTAAAATCGGTGATATCAAATTCTTCCTTTTCAAGTTTTCCAATTAACTGTTTTGCAAGTTCAAGTTCTTGGGTTGAAAGTTTTGGTTTGTTATCTATAAAATCTATATCTTCAATATTTCTAATCTCATAAGCGTAATTTAATGTCGTTAAAAGAAGACCATTCTTATATGATTCTATTGCACACACATATTCTTTTTCACGCATGACAAATCTTCCAATCGCGGCTTTCGCAGACTGCTGTAAAACCTCTTTTAATAAAAAATATGCTTTCTCATTCTTCTTGTCCGGTCCGATAAAATAAGTGTGGTCAAAATATATAGGATCAATTTGTCTCGAATGAATTATCTCAACAATGTTAATAGTGTCAGTTTTTCCTGGTTTTAGATTCTGAAGTTCCTCTTTTTCAAATATATAAAATTTATTTTTTGATATTTCTATGCCTTTTACGATATCGTCCCATGAAACTTCTTTGTCGTGCTTTGAACACCATCTTTTATTTTTTATAGGGACATTATCTTTTTTATGAAGAAGCCTAAATCCAACCTTGTTTTGTGATTCTACTGCAGAATAAAGTCTTACAGGAATATTAACAAGTCCAAACGAAATTGATCCGGTCCAAATTGTTTTCATATTTTCACCCAATACTGTTTTAAAATTATAATCAGATGGAACTATTTTTTATTTTCAAGTTTCTAAATTTTTTTAGTTTAAAAGATATAAAGCATTATAATGTTGCGTTAAAATTAAGTGCCATTGAATTAATACAATATCTTTTTCCGGTCGGTTTTGGACCATCATTAAAAATGTGACCTAAATGGCTTTTACAATTTCCGCATATAACTTCTGTTTTTACCATTCCCTGACTATAATCCTTGACAAATTCAACCGCATCTTTTTTTGCATCATAAAAACTGGGCCAACCGCATGAAGAATCGAATTTTACATTAGAACTAAAAATTTCATTACTGCAGGCAGCACAAACATACATCCCTTTTTTGTCAAATTTAATATATTTACCGCTAAAGGGAGCTTCCGTTCCTTTCTCTCTTAAAACACGGTATTGCTCAGGAGTCAATTCCTTTTTCCATTGATCATCAGTTTTTTTCATTTTACTCACAATGCCTTATAATAGCTTTACCAATATATAATGTTAGTCTCATATTTTTCCGTTATTCAGACAATTTGGTTGTTTTTAGAACTAATTTTCTTACGTTTGGATAACTTAATATATTACTTTTTGCTATAATAGTAAAAATACATAAAGTGAAAATATGAAAAGTGAAAAAAATAATGATTGGATATCCAAAACGTGGAAAAAACATAAGGGGGCTATTTTTTTTATACTATTTATTATTCAGATCACATTTTTTTATAAATTAATCCAAATATTCTCTTCAAAAGGACTAATTATTAAGACTGCATTAGATGATAAAATCCCTTTTTTGTCCTTCTTTGTAATTTTTTATTTATCAATACTAATCATTTTGTTTTTACCATTTATTTTAACTTTTAGAAACAAAATTACTTTTCTAAAACTTGCCACTACCTTCTTTATAATATCAATAATGTGTAATTTAACATATGTTTTATTTCAAACAACAATTATAAGAGCATTGGTTATTCCTTCGACGATATTTGATAAGTTGGTTTTATTTATATATTCAATCGATAATCCTTTTAATTCAATTCCTAGTATGCATGTAACATTTTCCGTTCTGTCAAATTTATGTCTTTTTAATATAAATAAAAAAGTTGCTTATGTAATATTGCCTTTTACAATTCTTCTTATACTGTCTACACTTTTCATTAAGCAGCATTATATTCCAGGCGTCCTGACGGGATTGGTATTTGCTGTTTTAGGATATGTTTTATTTAAAAGAATGAATTAAATATAAGTTAATCTTCTTTTTATTTCTATATTAATTTTTTTTCCTATTAAACAAACTTCGAGAATAGTATAAATGTGCCGCTAAAAATATAATTGATGGATAAATAAGATATAAGTGTATACTTGAGGACAACGATTTCGTCAATAATCCTAATGTTAATTTTTCTACAATTTTAGGTTGAGTTATTCCAAAACCTGTTACAATAAACAGAAGTATAACAATTAAAGTAAGATAAGCTACAACTTTTTTAATTATAGTATGATTCATTTCAAAAACCCTTTGTTTAAATCTCCTGAATCAGAATACCCTCTTTGTTCCCAATAGCCTGTATAATTTTCATCATTTGACAATTGTATATCCGTAACCCACTTTATCCATTTATATCCCCATTTACTTTCCGCCACTAATTGGAATGGATATCCTCTTTCGGGGGGAATTGTTACGTTGTTCATTTTATATGCAAGAATAATATCGTTATCTAAAACATATTTTAGCGGGAAGGAAGTTGAATATCCGTCATATGCGTAAAATATTATTGTATTTGCTTTTGAAGAAATATTTGCAGATTCTATAAGGTCTTTGACTTTTACTCCTTCCCACAAGATATTCACGCTCCAGCCTTCAACACAGTTTAGTTTTACAACCTTTGTATATTTCCGATGATTCAATATTTCATCATAAGTATAACTTTTTGGATTTTCTACAAGTCCCGTAATATATAATTTATAATTTGTTACGTTCACATATTGAGGACCTTTTATAGAATTTTCTCTGAAATCACCAATAGAAGACAATTTTTCTCCTTTATACTCTCTTACTTCTACACTTTGTAATGATTTAATCTCCTGTGATACACATCCTGCTAAGAAAAGTGTTGCAAATATGACCACTACAAATATTATTTTTTTAGATTCTAGCATTATCTCACTGTTTTATTATAATATTTTATTTTGTACTATTTTTACCAGCCTTGATTTGATATCTAAATATTTGTGCTAATTAGAAGCTACTATTGGAATCACATCATAATCTGCATACAAATTCGTTTGCTGGTAAAAACATTTTTATTTTATTGAACAATTATTGTTCCTTTCATTGAAGGATGTATTCCGCAATGATAGTTGTATGTTCCCGGTGTGTTAAAAGTGTGCGCATATGTTTCCCCATTTGAGATTGAATCTGAACTAATTTCATTTCCGGAATCAGAGACAATAGTGTGGGCTGAAGAATCTTTATTGGTCCAAATTACAGTTGCCCTAACAGGTACAGTCACACTTTTTGGATCAAACGCGAATCCTTGTATTGTGACATCTTGTTTAATGCCTAAATTGCCCGTAGGTGATGTGACAGGATTAGGTGTTGGAGTATTTGATTGATCATTTGTAGGCGGAACAATACTTGGCACTTGTGGTTGTTGCATAGATGATTGTTGGACAGAACAGCCAATAATAGTAATTATCATCATCAAAAGTCCGAGAATAAGTATTTGTTTCAATATTTTCTTCATATTGTCATCACGAGTGCATAGTATGTACAACTAAGTTCTTAAATGTGATTCTATAATATTTCATCTTTATTACTTTTATTTATATTATAATGGTGATGTGAAAGAAATTTACATAAGTGTATTTATGTAAAATTTTATGCTAATTTTGTTCTCAAAGCATTTATAAATGTCCTCTATCCATTCTATATTGTATAATTAGTAAATAATAGGGGGAGTAATGGTAAAAAAAGAGATAGATTATGCGTGGGAGAAGCAAGTATATGATCCATTGCCAGAGAAAGATATAAATTCTTGGCAGACTAAAACAGGTACAATCATTCTAACAAGAAATCCTGATGGTACTGCAAAGTTAGTCAAATTCCAGCTGTTAGTAGACAACCCCTATCAAGAAATTTTTCTGTTATGCAATGGAAGTAATTGGCAGAAAAATGATTCTTTCAAATTTGTGTCTGATCAATATTCAGTTTATTACACTTTAGAAACTGATAAAATAAAACATAATGAAGAGTTTCTTTTGTTAATTAATAATATTCAAAGAAAAGATCCGGCGTGTTACTTCTTTGCAAAAAATGGAAATTGCTTATTTTATGATTTTGATGACCCTAAATGTTACAAAATGAAATATGAAAAACAAAATCCTATTGAAAAATCATTAAAGATTTTGCAGACTGATGTTTTAGGATTTATTTATCATTGGAAATCAAAGCATGAAGAAAAATATGGAAAAAATGTTCCAAGAGATACAACGTTCAAATTTATGGTTGAATCAGGAATTCTTGAATTTGTAAAAGAATTAGGTTTTAATGCAATACAATTTTTACCAATAGCACAATCTATTGATGGAGACAATTGGAAATTTAGATATTTGGTTGTGTATCATTATGCAACAAATAATATTTATGGAACACCCGATGATTTTGCAAAATTTGTCGATGAATGTCATAGACTTGGAATTTCAGTAATTGATGATGTTGTTTTAGGTCACATGCCTGATAGAGATTATTCCGTATTTGGAAAAATTGGTGACCTTCATTTGTGGTACAACAGGTTTGGATTTCAATCTTTTATGGATGAAGAGACTTTGTGGGGTACAAGAAGACCAAATTTTAAAAATCCATATTTACGAAGATATTTAGTTGACAGTTGTATTCATTTTATGAAACATTTTAGAATTGATGGATTTAGAATTGATAATGTTGATGGAATTTTACGTTTTGGTCCTGCAGGTGACGGTGATGATAGGCCAGGTGGACGAGATTTCTTACGAGAACTTGCAAGAGAACTTTATACATACAATAGATATTGTTTAATTTCGTATGAAGCTCATTTTTTCTATGAAGACAATGCACGAATGTTAGTTGCGCCACTTGATAATTTTGGACGCGCACTTGGTGGAACTGCGTATAACGAGAGTAGAGTTACTTATTATCTTCACAAAGATTATATGTTAAAAACGGCAAAGGAAATTACAATTTGGAGATTTAAACATATTTCAGAAGAAAAAGAATGGGGAAAATCAAATTCTTGTATTGCGGATTTTCATAATCACGATGCTGCGGCAGGTTTAATGCACGGAAGAGCAACAGGTGCGTATGCGTATGTTTGTATGACTTTAAAAAATCCATCGCTACATAAATTTGCGGCCGGGAAAATAAAAATAATGGATGCATTAATTTGTTTTTATATGGAAGGAAGAAATTTGGATTTAATGCAAAGTTTTCTTTTGCAGCAGGGAACATTCGAGCACGATACAGGAATTACATGGGGTGCTGTATTTGAAAATAATGATGTAAAACGAATGCAGAATTTCAAGAAAGATATAAATAAAGTCATGGACGAAAGAGCATTCTGGCCGATAAACAATCATACGAGAAAATATATTAACGTTGATGATAATTGTAAAGTTCTTGCAATTACGAGATATGATGATTCTGTTTCAAACGATAATTCAGACGGAAATAAATCTGGTGACAAGTACATTGTAGTTACAAATTTGTCTGACTACGAACATAGTGCATATTGTCTTGGCGTAGAAGATGAAGGGGAATATGTTTGCGTTTTTAATTCCGACGAATTAAAATACGGTGGAACTTGCACAACAAGATATTATTCTCCACTAAAAACAAGACCTACAAACAAGTTTGAATTTTTTTCAAAAGAACTTGATTTAGGAACAATTGCACCTTACGAAGTGCTTGTTTTGAAATTAAAGAAATAAATGTAGTAGTTAAATAATAAATTGTAGTGGTTAAATGATATTGTATTATATATATTTAAGACGATGAATGTAGTGGTTAAAATGAAACTATTAAAAAAAGACGATCGTATCAATACTGATAAGCCAATAATTGCAACAACTTTGTCAGGGCTATTTGTAAAATCTTCTCCTTGGAAAAAAGCACATAAATTATGGTTTGATTTTGTCGCACACGAACTTAATGATGAAAGTATAAAAGAGTGGATGCATAGAAAAGATTATTTCAAAGGCGTAGATATTGCGATGAAAAAATTGTATCCGAAAAAGTCAAACGACGAAAGAACAAAAATTGCAAGAACGTTATACTTTAATTGTGTTTTCTCATATATCAGATTTAACAAAGACAAATTAATCAATAAAGATGTGATTTCATATTTTCTCTCTATTAAAAAGAAATATAGAATTGCACTTGTTTCAACAAATTCGAGTGAACATATAAAAGAGTTGTTATCAATTATTGATATATCTGATTTTTTTGACATAATTGAGTGTTCTAAACCTGAAGAAAAGGATGACAAAATAAAAGTATTTTCAAGATTTCTGAAAAAATATAAAAAACCCGCGATTTATATTGGTGGGGATAGAAAAGATACTTACGAATTCTGTAAGAAACACAAAATTAACTATGTTTTTGCAAATTTTGAAAATGCAGACATATTACCCAAAACAAAATTCGTGTCTAATTTGAACGAATTAAAGAAATTATTGTAACTAAATTATTAAGTTATTACATCATAATGACGACTCGTCTTTAAATATTATTTAGATTTTCTATATACTATGGTTTGGGAAGGTGAACATAGAAAGGTAATTATAGAACTAAAAGATATAAGAAAATCTTTCGGTAAAAAAGAAGTTTTAAAAGGGATTTCTCTTTCTGTAGAACATAATAAGATTATTGGTCTTATTGGAAAATCTGGTAGCGGAAAGACTGTTTTACTTAATATTCTAATTGGAAATCTTTCATACGATTCCGGCGAAATATTTGTAAATGTATCACATAAAAATATTAAATCTATTTTTGGATTTTCAGTACAAAATAATAGTTTTTATGAAGAACTTACACTAAAAGAAAATTTAGATTATTTTGGGGCACTTTATAATCTTTCAGAAAACGAGATTAATCATCGTTCAAAGATATTATTCGAACTTCTTGATTTAGAACTTGACATAGATGAAAAAGTGAAAAATCTTTCTGGCGGAATGAAAAAAAGATTTGATTTTTGTTGTGCACTTTTGCACGATCCTGAAATTCTTATTTTAGATGAGCCTACAACAGGACTTGATCCGTTAAGACGAGCACAATTATTAAAGGTTATAGAAAATATAAAAGAAGCAGGTACAACTGTTATTATGTCAACTCATTTTTTAGATGAAATAGAGTATCTTTGTGATAAGGTGCTTGTTTTAGAATCTGGAGAAATCATAGAAGATAGATCTCCTAAAACTATAATTGAAAGTTATGGCGAAAATGAAAAAATTATATTAAAAACATATCCGGGAAATTATTCTCATATTATTAAAAAACTTAATCATATTCATTTGCTTCATGCTTATATTAAACAAAATGAGATAATAATTTTGACTCCGAAAAGTGAAGTAGTTCTGAAATATTTACTTAATAGACTTAAATATTTGGGAGAACAAGTTGTTTCTGTCGAGATAAAAAAACCCACATTAGACGAAGTTTTTCAGAAAGGTTTTAAACATCATACAAACGAAATGAAAAACTATTTGTTCGGATTAAAAGAAGCGATAGATAAAATGATTAAATCAAAATATTCTGATGCGAAGATTCGTCAAGTGTTAATGGATCATGGTTGGCCAGAAGAAATACTTGATAATATAATTGCAAAAGAAGAGTTAAGCGAGCATAATAACTCAAAAGAACAAAGTAACTTAGAAAAACAAAAAGAATTGAAAGGGGACTAATTTATGTTTTTTCGCGCATTTTTGGCACAAATAAAAAAGAATATTCTTTCTATATTTAGAAATAAAATCTCTTTTCTACTAATTCTTCTTGCGCCATTGTTTATTTTATTCTTAGTTGCAAATTTATTTTTAAGTTATGAATTTACTTCTTTGAAAGTTGGTTATGTATTAACAGATGATGTAAATGCAACTTCTTTTGTGAATATATTAAAGGAACAAAAAGAAACAACTTTGTATCAGTTTGCAGATGTTGATACTTGTGTTGCAAATGTTAAATATGGTGCAATAAAATCCTGTTTAGAATTTAGAAATACTGAAGATGATAAACCTAAATTGGTTTTTCATGTGGATTATTCAGAAATGAATTTGGTATATCTCATAATTAATCATATTACTAATAAATTTAATGACGAATCTAGTCAAATGCGTCTTTTGGTTATAGAACAAATGTTTAGCCAAATGTCAAAAATTAGCGAAGAATTCTCAAAGAATAGTAAAAATGTTAAACTTATGAATTTACAAATATCAGAATTACAAACAGCTTTGGATAATTTATCTTCTTCACTTGACAATAAAATATCATTCGATATGTCTTTTGATTTAGGTTCGTTTGAAGATACTATTTCTGAAGCTAAAGATGATATGTCTGATTTTGGAAATACTAATAAAAAAATGTATCAAGATAATGTTAATTCTCTTGATTCTTTTAAAGAATCTATAATTGAACTACGTAATGTGACTATTCAGGAAAAAAAATACCTTGATAACATGTATATGTCTCCGGTAGGAGAGGATTGTCATTCAGTAGACATTTTTAATGCGTATGATGACTATCTAAATACAGGCGATGTCGAATATTTAAAACAAAAGTATATGTACTGTGAATGTTACGCCGAATTTGAAGGTTCTCTTGAAAATTTTTCAAGTGATGCGGATGATTTGATAGATATTTATGATGAAATGCTTTTAGAAACAGAGCGTGCAAAAGGTAGTGCTTATAATACGTACATGTCAATAGCAAGTACCTTAGATTCACAAAACTCTAAGTTTGATTCTGCAGATAAATCTATTCGTACTGCTAAAAAACAAATTTCTAAATTGGCTAATCAGGCAGACTCTATTAACGATGATAAAGAACAGCTAAAAGATAAATTACGAGATATTTCTAATGGTGTTGGTGCGTCAAAGAAAAAATTAGGAGAATTGCAGTTTGGATTTGATAAAGTTAATCGGGAACTTAATAAAACATTAGATTTTGATGTTTCAAATGTAAATACTCCTTTACAATTTAGTATGAAATCTATATACGAACCAAAAAATAAATTTATTTTCTATTTTCCTATGTTATTTTTCTTACTTGTAATGTTTATTTCTATATTATTTTCAACAACTTTTGTAAATAATGAAATAAAATCACTTGGGCGTTTTAGAACGAATATTTCTCCGGCGGATTTTCTTGTTCGTGAATTAGGAACTTTTGTTTCTTTGTTTTTAATAGTTTTTGTACAAGGAATAATATTGTTGATGATTTGTAAATTTTTATATCAAATAGATATTTTTTCAAGTATTATTCCTATACTATTAATTTTGATACTTGGTATTTCAATATTTGTTCTTCTTGGTATGATTATTGGATATATGATTAAAAAAGAAGAAATATCGATTCTTTTCTCTATATCAGTTATGGTTCTTTTATTGTTTTATTCTTCTTTTTTAAAACCGATTGAAACAATAAATATTTCATATCAGTATATTATTGTAAATAATCCTTTTGTTATTTGTATAGATCTGTTTAGACGAGTTCTTTTCTTTAATATGCAATTAACACAATATGGTAGTAGAATGATTACTTTATTATTAGAAATAATTGCTCTTGCTGCAATATATGCCTTTCTTGTAAAACTACTTAAAAGATGATGATTAATAATTTTAAAACATATTAGTGATTAATCTTTTAAAAAAATAAGACTAATATGACTTAAAAAATAAAAGAATTATAATAAAAAATTAAAAATAATTTATTTAATCAAAGGAACTTTCTTTGAAAAAGTATCTTTTCCAATTTTTGCATTTACTATATAAATTCCATTTGCTAATGGTTTATTTATATTAACTGCATTTGGTCCTTTATTTGCCATTCCATTTTGTGAATATATTGTTCTTCCGGCAACATCAACTATTTTAATAGAAGTAGGTAGATTATTTTCAGCTAAATATTCTATTCTTATTCCGTTATTTGATTGATAACATCTTGAAAGTTCTGTTTTTGGTAATGCTAAATTTTCCTTTGAAACTCCTGTGTTACTTGGAACAGTTACAATAAATGAGTTTTTATATGCTCCTGCGAATTGATCATTGTAATATGTTGAATCATTACATAATCTATATATTTTATCCATGTTTTTTTCAGCTTCTTGTCCGATTATTAATATTGCATCAAAAAAGCCATCTTCTTTTGAAATCATAAAGAAACCAGCTTGATTATTATACATTGATTTTCCAAGGTCAACTATTTGTTTATTTGAACTTTTTAGTGCATCTTCAAGAGCTATACAAACAAGATTTTCAGTGTGTCTTGGTGTTATTATTCCAGTATCTGATTTTACATCTGAATCAATATCTAATAGATCAATTAATTTTGAAAAATTTTCAGAATTAATTCCATTAAATGATAATGAGTTTGAAAAATATTTTTTAGATGGAATAATTGTTTCTTCTGAGTTCATTTGATAAAATAAATCATTCAAATTACGAGGAATATCTCTATCATATATGTCTACATTTTGTTCTACTCTTGCAAGCGTATCATTTCCATCCACATAAATTGATATTATATCAGTAGTTGCATCTTTTGTCGAATCTGATGTGAATTTATAACCAAATCCTACTTCCTCGTTTGATTTTAATTTTCCTAAAGATAGTCTTGATGTTTTTGTTTTTATTGGTAATTTTACAACTTCAATTAATGCAGAAGTAGTTGGAATTGTAGTTATATATAATGATTTTATTAAAACATCTTGTCCACCAATAGTGTAAGTGTTTCCTTCAGACACCGTTTTTTGAGTTGAGCCAATTTTTAATATTGCATTATGGTTGTCTGCATTTGCTCCAAGTAGTGTGTATTCTTTTCCATCGATATTAATTGTTTCTCCTAATTCTATAGATTTACTTCCTGTTTGTTCTGTAACAATAACCTCTAGGTTTGGTATGTCTTTAGTACCAAGATTAATCATACTATGCGATACATTTCTTTTAGAAAATTTTTTAACGCTATTATTTTCATTAACGTAACTAGGTAATAATAATGAATTTTTTAAATTAAATTCAACAACAGTATATACTGTATCTGATCTATTGCCATTATTATCAACAGACCATATAGGAATAATTTTTGTAGTATCTTTTAATAATACATCATTAGATGAAATATATCTTTTTGAAATAAATTCTTCTGTTAAAACGCTATCATTTGGATTAAAAGAATAAACTGTCCAATTTGCATCATTATTAAATAATGATATTTGTTCTAAATTTATAATGTCTGAGTTAAATTCTTTAATTGTCATGTTTGAAGGCATAGTCATATTACTTGTTGATGAACCATTTTGTGCATATACTCCAAAAATTCCTGCTGTGTCTTTTGCAGTTACATTTGGAATTCTAAAATTTCCCATATCTACTCTGATTGTTTCAGGTGCAGTCACAACTGGTTTGATTGTATCATTTGGATTTTTTGGAGGGTAATTACTTCCACATAAATATCCTTGTGCTAAACTAGCAAGTAATGCAGTAGTTAATCCTGCTTTTATTAGTGTATTTTTTAAATTTAATTTTTTCATCATTAATCACCAAGTTTTATTTGTAATATTTTTATTTTATTATAGTATTTTTATTTGTTATGATATTGTTTTAAGCAGCATTATTATGATGCTTATTTACTACTATTAAAAAATAAAAACGTCGACTATTTATAAAGATTATCATTATATCACTTAATAGTAGTAACATTTATAAATACATATTCTTCAATAATTAAAGTATGGATAGACGAAACTTTTTGAAAGGCATAGTTTGTGCGTCAGTTTTGGGTTTTTTTAGTCAAATTTATTCTGAAAATATATCAAAAACACCAAAATTACCTTTAGAACAAATAATTGGTGGTTTATTTATCACAGTTCCTTCAAAAGAAATTATTAGAGATTATAATATAGGCGGGATTATTTATTTTCAAATAGAAAATGGGACTTTAAATAAAACACAAGAAGAAATGAAATTGTTAAGTGATGAATATAAATTAGAATCAAAAAGAGTTTTAGAAAGTAATAAACTACTTGTTGCAATTGATCACGAAGGAGCATCAATAAACAGAATACCTTCTATTGCAAAATTAGATAATCCATCTGATGTCGGTGGAAAATATGAGCAAGCAACAACTTCTCATGAGAAAAAACAAATATTATTAGAGTTTTCTGCGACATGGCGGATGCAAGCAGAAATATTAAAAAGTATTGGTGTAAATTATTTGTTTGGTCCTTCTATAGATATTACTAATTCATCTTCTTTTGATCAAAGTAAGAGAAGTTATTCTTCAAACGAAGAAACAGTTAAATTATTTTCAGAGGTAGTAATAAAACAAACACGAAAACAAGGAATTTTATCTTGTATTAAACATTATCCTTCAATATATAATGGAAAAAATATGAACAATGATGAAGGTTGGACGGATACTCACAAACAAATGGGATATGTATATGATAAGGATATTTATGATAAAGAGTTAAGGACGATAAGAGAAATTTTATTTAAAACGTCTTTGGATTTTTCAAATCAAACTTTCTCTAATTCTATAATGATTGGTCATTTAATTGACGCATATACTAAAAAAGAGATATATAAATCTCCTAATATTATTAGAAAACTTAAAGAAAATTTGTCAACGGGTTTTATTATCTCTGACGATATTGGGTTGTTTTTATATCATGAATATTATGATTATACTGTTGATATTCTTTCAAATGATTGTAAAGAAATGATTACTTCTGGAGTTGATATGATTATTCAGTCAGATATTGAAATGGTTCCTAAAATAATTCGTGATTTGGCTAAAAAAGCAACGAAAGATAAGAAATTTAAAGATAGAATTTATGATGCGTATTCTAGAGTTCAAACTGCAAAATCATATATTTCTGATTAGTGTTTAAAGATGGACCTTTGAGACGTCTATAGTATTAAAGTACTGTCCGAAAAGTCAGGCGGCAAGCAAAACCTCGCAGAGGTGGCCAAGTGCAACGCGGCTACATTATGCAGCAATTTAATAACTCTTTAAAATAAATGACTTTATCGGCACCATTATTTACGCGAGTACAATAAAGGCCGCTAAAGACTTCGGACAGTGTTATGTTATCGAAACAATTATAAACTTAGTTTTTAATTATTCTTACTATTATACTATTAATATGTTAGTTTGTTATTGCGATATACAATTATTATATTGTGATATGTAATATTATATTAAAGAGGTACGTGATATGAAAATATTGAGTTTTTTAGTGATCATTCTAAGTCTATTTCTTTTTATTGGATGTGTAAATCCAAATATGCTTCCAAACGGAGTAACTATTGAAGAAGAAACAGCCAAAGATACTATGAGAATGGATCCGGTTGAGGTTCAAATAGGAATTTCTGCAACTAAAATAGATAGTGTGAAAATTATAAACGTTGTATATGAAAATATTATTATTAATTCTTTTAAAATTGATGACGTAGAAGTATTGTCTTTGCCATTGTCTATTTTATCTGGTGATTCAAGGTCAATAACTTCTGCAAATGATATTTTGTGTACTGCGGGAGATCGTTCAAGTTATACTGTTTATGTTAATTATACAAAAGAAGGGATGAATGATGGTTATTATTTTGGTACACACGAAATAAATTTAACTTGTGCTAATTAATTTTTTTATTTTACTATCATAAAAATAAGTAAAAAAAATAAAAAACCGGTAATTAGAATAAGAAATAATATTGTATTTATTTAAACAGTGGTTTTCTCTTATTTTTGTGTTTAATTACTGCAATAGTTATTCCTGCAGCAATTGCAGCACCAATACCTGCTAAAATAAGTTTTGTTGCTTTCGGATTTTTCTTGACTGCCTTGTGATAATCTTTTTCAGCTACAATTAATTTTTGTTTTGCTGCTTTGAATTCTTTTCTAACAACTGTTCTAGAATCAACTTTTTTACTTTTTGATTGTTTAGAAATAATTTTTCTTCCTTTTGATTTTTTAGAAATTTTCTTTACTACTTTTTTAACAATATTTTTACTTACTTTCTTTTTTGCCATGTCACACCCTCTTTTTATTTTACGCTAATGATTAAAATAATATAAAATAAAAAAATCAATACGATTGTTTATCCGAAATAATCAGGTAAATTATCTTTTATCTGTTTTGCACGAGCAACAGAGAAATGTTTCTTAAATTCTTCATATAGTGCTGCAACATCTTCAGTTACTGATGGTACGATATTCTTTATTGCTTCTTCAAAATCACTAGCGACTATTTCTTTTGAAGACATGCTTTTTCTAAGTGAAACTATTGCTGCTTCTCTGCATAGTCCTTCAATATCTGCTCCAACAAAACCATCTGTTCTTGATGCAAGATACTTTAGAAAAATTTCTTTTGAATCTGAATCTTTCTTTTTTGTTTTGCTTATTGTGGACGTATCTTCACAGGGATCCTTTAGTGATTTGTAATCAATTGGCATATTCTTCGTATGAACTCTAAAAATATCAATACGTGCTTTTTCATCAGGTATTGGAGTCATTATTACTCTATCAAATCTTCCAGTTCTAATTAGTGCAGGATCAATCATGTCTGGCCTGTTAGTTGCACCGATTATAATTACATCTCGCATTTCTTCAACGCCATCCATCTCAGTCAAAAATTGATTCACCATTCTTTCGGTAACTTTGTTGTCATCATTGCCACTTCTTCTTGAAACAATTGCATCAATTTCGTCAAAGAACACAATACAAGGTGCAGTCTGTCTTGCTTTTGCAAATATATCTCTTATGCCTTTTTCAGATTCTCCTACCCATTTTGAAATTAATTCAGGTCCTTTTACTGAAATAAAATTCGCTTCTGATTCTGTCGCAACTGCTTTTGCAAGTAAAGTTTTTCCTGTTCCGGGAGGACCATATAATAAAATTCCTCTTGGCGGTTTTATTCCTAGTCTAGTAAATGCATCTTTATACTTTAATGGCCACTCAACAGCTTCTCCTATGTCTCGTTTAACTTCTTCAAGCCCGCCAATATCATTCCATTTTACATTTGGAACTTCAATTAAAACTTCTCTCATTGCACTAGGTCTTACGTATCTGAGTGCAGTGTAAAAATCATCTCTTGTAACTGTTAGTTTACTTAGAATGTCGTCAGATATTCTTTCATCTTTTTTCAAATCAAGTTCAGGAACAACTCGTCTAAGTACTACCATTGCTGCTTCTTTTGCAAGTGATTGTAAATCAGCTCCAACAAAACCGTGAGTAATTGATGCAATTTCTTTAATCATTCCTTCAGTAAATGTTGAACCTAGATTGTCTTGTTTTTGTCCTATAAACTTTTTGACTTTTTCTTCATTATCTTTTGCATCAGATGTTAATGTTTCTATAAGAATTTTTAAATCTGTCAATATTTTTTTGTTGTCATCAACATTTTGTACCATTTGTTTTTTATTTTCTTCATTAGTGATTGTTTTTATTTTTAATTCCATGTCGGAAATTTTATTTGTGAGTGATTCAATCTTCTTTTCGACATATTCCTTTTTGATAAATGGTTTTATTGGCATATTTCTTGTGTGAATTTTTAATATTGCTTCTCTTCCTTCTTTATTAGGAACTCCTATCTCTATCTCTCTGTCAAACCTTCCTGGTCGTCTAAGTGCCGGGTCAAGTGCGTTTGGTCTATTAGTTGCAGCAATTACTAAAACTTTTCCTCTTGATTTTAATCCATCCATTAAAGATAAAAGTTGTGCAACAACACGTCTTTCAACTTCTCCTTTTGAATCATCACGTTTTGATGCGATTGCATCAATTTCATCAATAAAAATTATTGCAGGAGAATTTTTCTCAGCATCTTCGAAAACTTTTCTTAAATTTTCTTCAGACTGTCCATAAAATTTTCCCATTATTTCGGGGCCATTAATTATACTAAAGTTCGAGTGAGTTTCGTTTGCGATTGCTCTTGCAAGTAAAGTTTTACCGGTTCCTGGAGGACCAAACATTAATACTCCTTTAGGTGCATCTACTCCAAGTCTTTCAAAAATTTCTGGATGTTTAAGTGGAAGTTCAACCAATTCTCTTACTTTTGATAATTCTTCATTTAATCCACCAATATCTTCATAAGTAATGTCAGGAACTTTTTCTGTTTCTTTTATTTCTACAGCTTCTGCGCTGTAAACAACTTCAGTATTTTCTGTAATGATGATTGCTTCTTTAGATGGAATACAATCAACTACAACAAATTTAATGTCTGAGAATCCAAATGATGAAAAATTTTCATCAAGTAAATTAAATATGTCATCAAAGAACGGAGAGTCGCTCATAGTGCTTCTTCTTCTTTTAGTTCCGCCAAGAGATACGATGTCTCCTTTTACACAAGTTCTTCCTAATAGTCCATTTTTAAAAACTGCTGGTGGTGCTTGTATTTGGACATTTGCCTGTGATGGTGCAATTGTAATTCTTGTTGCTTCTTTAACTTTTATTTGAGTAACACTAACTACATCTCCGATAGATGCTTTTGCGTTTCTTCTAACAATTCCATCCATTCGAATAATATTAAGTCCAATATCTGAAGGGTATGCTCTATCAACAATTGCGACAGTTTTTCTTTCTCCTTCGATTTGCACAATAGAACCAGGTTTCAAACCTATTTGATACATTAAATTAGAATCTATTCTTACGATACCTTTGTTGACAGCGTCTTGTACTGCGTCTGCAACTTTTAGTTTTAATTTTCCTGCTTCAGGTTCTGATGCCAATAAAACCACCCTTTTTTTGAATTATAATTATTTTCTTGATTAATACAAATCAACCAATACGGACTGAATCTAAATTAAATATGAAAAAAATAAAATTTATTTTTTCTTGTTATTATTTGCGTTATTTTTCTTAGGCTCTTCCTTTTTCTCTTCATGCTTTTCTTCTTTTTTTGAAGCGTTTGCATTATTCCCGCCATCCATTCTAACTTTTGGTAATGGTACTGGAGATGGGAGTCCTAAATCTTGTGATATTAAAATTCCTTTAATGTAACCTTTTTCAATAACAATGGAAATTACTCTTGCTGTTAAGTCTCTTTCAATTCTTTTTTCTTTTTCCCACATATCAACAATTTCTTTAGCTTTTTTCTCTTCTTCAATATCAATTACTGCTCCTTCGATTGTGATTACTCCAACTTGTGGTTCGTAAGTAATTGAGAAAGAAAATTCAAATATAATTGCTTTTTGACTTGTATGGTTACTTGCACCATAAGATACATTAGTTATTGCAACATTGTTTTTAATAGAAACTTGACCATTATTGTGTTTTTTAGATTTTTCTGCGTGAATTTTGTTATACGATATTGATACGATTGCCATATTTTGTTCCCCCTGAACTTAAATTTTTTACTTTTTGCACCTACGTGTGCTATAACACTAAAAAACTCACTTTTCTTTATAAATTTATGGGTAGTAAATGGGTAGTGAAAATGATAAAAAAATAATGTTACTTTCTAAAAAGGCAAATCTTGCTCCACAGGAATACTTGCTCTTTTTCTTGCATCTTCTCTTAATCCTTTGTGAAAATTAATACGTTTAGAATACAAGTCATTGTGTCTTAAATTTACATCCCTTACAAATCTGTCAATGCTATATCTGTTACTTTCAATAGCTTCAACAACTCCGTTTGATTCATTTTGCCAATTTCTAAAATCAGACAAAAGTTCCGGAGTATAATTGGAACTGAATTCTTTTTTGTTTAAAGTAACATATAATGAATAAGGATTTTCATAATAATCTCCTTTTTTCATAAAATGAGTTTCATCAAAAGCGAAAGGTGTTTTTTTATTCCAAGGATTGCTTCTAGAATGCATTGATGACAATTCTACATCATAAGGAAAACTGACGAGTGTTGTTGGTGTAAGAATTATACATTTTGGAACTTTTATATTTTTTGCAGAGTTTTCTAATCTGTCTGAAAAGAAAGCATCTCCTTTAGGTTGTTCATCAACGTATTCTTTCCAAGCTTGAAATTGTTCTAGCATTTGATTTTCTTTTTCTCTTAATAGTTCAAGATATTTTTGTCTATCCATTGTACGTGCATCAGTTGCATACACATCAAAACCGTCACATGCATAACCATATTTATGACTTCTGTGTGTTGTGCCATGTTCCATCATTCTTATTTTTCCGTCATCTCTTGATGCGATTTCTTTTGCATGTTTTGCAATAGATTCAAGACTATCATAATTTGAATCAGGACCAAATGCTATGGCTTTTACAAAAGGAATTTCTTCTTTGACAAAATGAACAGTATCTTTTTCAATTTTTTCAATAATACTTTTTGATTCTTTGAACCATTTTGGTTTATCTTTACTATTATCTCTAATATCTGATGTTAAAAAACCGTTAAAAACTAATCCTACTCCTGCGTCACTTGCTACGTATAGAATTCCGTCTCTTTGAAATAAAGTAGGTTCTTTTCCACTAATTTCTTTTACTACATCTAGAACAGTATCAACAATATATGTCATAGTATTACCCCCTATAAACAATCGACTAAAATTAAATAATCAATTAATTTGGTTAAATATCCTATAACTACTCTCCAATTACATCTTTATAAATTTATCTTATTTTTGGGTTTCCTAACTCCACATTACTGGCAAACAGAACATTATGCAGCAATTATGTTTGTTCTTTAGAATAAGTAATTATATTGGTACTATTATTAGCTATAACAATGAAGGCCGGTAAAGACTTCTTTAATGTGTATTGTAATATGTTTCTTAATATCATAAGAATTTTTTCTTAATATCATTAATTAACAATAACATATTTTCTTTTGCTTCGCATGCAAATTCTTTTGAAACTGTTTTTCCGTAATAATTGATTTTATTTCTTACTTTTCTGTATTTGTCAAAATTCTCTGCAATTCTTTGATCTTTTAATATTTCAAGAACAAAATAGTAATACGCTTCATGGCTAAAAAAAGAATATCCTTTCTTAATGCCCACACATTCTAAAATTAAGCGAAGTGCTTCATAATGATTTGTAACTGTAAGTGATGCATTTAAATCATCAAGAGGTATTTTTTCAAACGATTTTATTATTGATTCTGACATTAGTATAAGTGATTTTATTTTTTGATTATCTAAAGGACATTCTTTTACATTTCCTTCTTCTAAAAATGTTTTAAACATCAAAATACCTCTATATATCCTGATAGAATTTTCCCGTTTAATATGTTATTTGCAAGTTCTTTGTGTTCTTTTAATTCTTTCGCACTCATTACAAAAGTTTGTATTTTTTTCTTTAAAATTTGTTCAAATTTTTTTAAATTTTCTTTTGTGTGTGATTGTTTATTTGATGTTATTATTGCAATATCAATATCGCTGTCTTTTCGGTCTAATCCTTTTGAAGTTGAGCCAAAAAGTATAATTGCGTCTGGCATATATTCGTCAGAAATTTCTGATACTAATTTTGATTCGTTTATCTTTTTTACATTTTCAAATATCTTGATATTTTTGAAATTTTCATTTTTTTCGTTCGCCTTATACAGAACAAATCCTCTTTCTTCTTTTCTATCTAAAAGATTTTCTTTTTTTAGTTCTTCTAGTTTCTTTTTCGCACTGGCAGGTGATATTTTTAATTCTCTTGCAAATTCTCGTATGTGAATCCATCTTTGTGAGTCCTCAATGAATGGTTTTAGTAACATTTCGTTGTCCATGTGTTTATTATAATGAACACTTGTTTATATATTTTACTATTGTTCATATTTTTAAACATCTGTTTATAATTTTGAACATATGTCAATTTAAATAAAACATCATTGAAAGCACTTGCATCGAGACATATTGTTACTTATAAGTAGTTATAAAAACAAAATCTTTATAAATTATCATTAATTCTTTTATTATTATATATGGTTTTCAAAGGAGGAAACAAAATGACAATTGAACTATTCAAAGGTAATTTATTAGATATATCAAAAGAAGCAGACTTGTCTACAGCACTTTCTGCAAAAGAAATACTTACAAAAAGAAGAAATGATGAATCTCTTGATGGCGAAAATCTTCGTAATACTTGGATGTGGACTGGTGATTTTTCGATGTATCGTGTTGAAAATGGCAAAGTATTGCTTTATCTTGCTCCAACAGCTCAGAATTTAGTATTTCAAAATATTGAAGACGCATATTGTCAATTTACAAAAAATAGAGATTATAATCCGACAAAAGAAGGAATTGCAAAAATAATGGATTCTGCAAAATCAGGAGAAACGTTTGTTTGTGATTTATCAAAACTTAATCTTAAGGAACATAATGATGAATGGGTTTACTTTAGTATTGATGATGCAAAAAAAGGAAAACAAAGAGAGCTAAGAAACAGAGTTTATGATGATGAAGATGTAAATCTTTTAAAAGGAAAAGGAACAAAATTTTTTGTTTTGAATCCAAAATATGTATTACAAAATGTCAAAGATAATGAATCTGCAGTCGGTCGGGTCTCTTTCCTTGACGGTTGGCTCGATGGTTGCAATTTCGTTGCTCGTGGTAGGGATGCAGGCGACGACGGTGGTCGGCTAGTTGGGGTACGTCGTAGTGAGCGAGTCGCTGAAAGCGACGAGCGAGTATTCGCGCGCGATAATTTTTCAGAAGCATATAAAACAATAATTTCAAATCCTGACAAAGTAACTTCAGAAATGGTATCAGGACTTTCAAATCTTATAGCTTCGTATCTAACAAGGCAAGCGAAATAATAAAATACTACTCTAAAAAAGCATTCTTGAATTTTTTTGCTTTATTTGTTAACAATTTATTAATATACATATTTATAAATGGAAATTATACTTCAATAATTAGAATAATCTTGGGGAAATGGTATGAAACTCACACCTGGAATGCAGC
The DNA here is from genome assembly GCA_041661165.1 of Candidatus Woesearchaeota archaeon. Classification (GTDB taxonomy): domain Archaea; phylum Nanobdellota; class Nanobdellia; order Woesearchaeales; family JBAZVA01; genus JBAZVA01. The sequence goes on from JBAZVA010000003.1 coordinate 51,460, forward strand.
AGTATATGGATCAAAAGAAATTGTATCCGGATTGCGTAATTCTATTTAGAATGGGAGATTTCTATGAAACTTTTTATGATGACGCAAAGATTTGTTCTAAAGTATTAGGAATTACGCTCACCGCAAGAGGAAAAGATGAAACAAGAGCGCCTTTAGCAGGAATTCCATATCACGCACTTGATAATTATTTGCATAAATTAGTAACAGCAGGTTACAAAGTTGCAATTTGTGAACAACTTGAAGATCCAAAATTAACAAAAAAATTAGTTAAGCGTGGAGTTACAAGAGTAGTTACTGCCGGAACTGTGATGGATGAAAAATGCCTTGACAAAGGGTCAAACAATTATATTGCAAGTGTATTTATTGATGAAAATAAATTCGGATTTTCTGTGTGTGATATTTCAACAGGTGAATTTCTCACAAGTGAATTTGAAAATTATGATTCTTTAATTTGTGAATTTGCGAAATTTTCCCCAAAAGAACTTTTGATTTCACAAGATGATGAAAAGATAAAACAGTATTGTGAAGCGAATCATATTTTTTATAATAAACAAGACATTACAAAATTCTGGATCGAATCGTGTGAGAAGGCAGTGCTTGAACAATTTAATGTCCATAGCATTTCGTCGCTTGGACTTTCCGAGCACGAATTATCAATTTGCTCATCAGGTGCATTACTAAATTATCTAAAAGAAACTCAAATGACTAATTTGTCTCACATAAATAAGTTAAGATATTATGTTCAATCAGAATTTATGAATTTAGATGCATCAACGATTAGAAATTTAGAACTTTTAAAAAATATTATGGATGGAACAAAACGTGGTTCGTTATTATCAGTAATTGATAAGACAACAACTGCGTTAGGGTCTCGTCTTATTAGAAATTGGATTACAAGACCACTTCTTGATGTTGATAAAATAAATAAAAGACTTTTCGCAGTCAAAGCATTTGTTTCTGATTCACAAACAAGACAGGAAATCGAACAATTACTAAAGAGTATTTCTGATATAGAAAGAATAATGGGTAGAATTGAATACGGAATAGCGAATGCGAGAGATTTAATTGCACTAAAAAATTCCTTATTGACAATTCCGAAAATAAATGAACATTTAAAGAAAAACGAATCAATTAGTAACGCATTTGGCGACATAGTTTGCACTCATGATTTTTCTAAATTAACAACTCTTTTGCTTGAGGCAATTAAAGACGAGCCCGCACTATCAACAAGAGAAGGCAATATGATAAAACATAATTATCATAAAGAACTTGACGAGTTGTTTGCAATCAAACGTGATGGTGCAAAAATATTACACGAAATAGAAAAGAAAGAAAAGGAAGAGACAAAAATTCCGTCACTTAAAATCGGATATAATAACGTGTTTGGATATTACATTGAAGTAACTTCTAAATACAAAGATCAAGTTCCTGCTAATTACGTTAGAAAACAAACCCTTTCTAATTATGAAAGATATATTACAGACGAATTAAAACAAAAAGAAGAACAGATTCTTTCCGCCGATGAGAAAATAGTAGAGTTAGAATACAAACTTTTCTTAGAAGTGATAGAAAAAACAAAAGAATTTACAAAACAAATTCAAGATGCGGCAACAAACATAGCAACAATAGATTGCGTTTTATCTTTCGCACAAGTTAGTGTATTAAATCATTATACAATGCCTGTTGTTTCAAGAAATTATGAATTAAAATTAATTGATGCAAGACACCCTGTAATTGAAACAATGCAGAAAAATTATATATCAAACGATTGTACACTTTCGCTAGACAAAAATATCATGATAATTACTGGTCCAAACATGAGTGGAAAATCTTCTTTTATGCGCCAGGTCGCTTTGTGTGCTCTTCTATCGCAAATCGGTTGTTTTGTTCCTGCAAAAGAAGCGCATATTGGAGTAATTGACAGGATTTTTACTCGTGTAGGTGCATATGATGACCTTACAAGCGGTCAATCAACTTTTATGGTTGAAATGAATGAGACATCTAACATAATAAATAATGCAACAGAAAATTCTATTATTATTTTGGATGAGATTGGAAGAGGAACTTCAACTTATGATGGTATTGCTATTGCTTGGAGTGTTGCGGAGCACATAATAAACGTGATTGGTGCAAAATGTTTGTTTGCAACACATTATCACCAAATGAACAAACTTTCACAAATGTATGACAATGTTGCAAATTTTAATGTCGCAGTTGATGAAAATAAAGAAGGAATAGTTTTCTTACATAAATTAATTGAAGGTGGAACAGATAAAAGTTACGGAATCGAAGTTGCACGTTTAGCAGGACTTCCAAAAGACGTAATTGATAATGCAAAAAAAATAATGTCGCGACTTGAGTTAGAAGACGAAATTGCAGACAAAATTGCTGCGCCAATAAAACCAAAGAAGATGTCGCAGTTAAAAGAATCTGATACAAAATACGAAAAACAAACTAAATTGCTTTGATAATTTTAAATTGATATAATGATTAAAAAGGTACAAAATGAGTCT
>JBAZVA010000003.1:53982-64416 GCA_041661165.1 Candidatus Woesearchaeota archaeon
GTCTTGAAAAAATAGCGAATAATATTTTTGATTATAGTAATCGTAGTATTGCAGGAGCTGCACTTTTAGTTTCAACACCGTTATTTTTAATATGTGCGGCATATTGGAAATTAGCACATAATACTTCCTGTATTTTTAAACAAGAAAGGATTGGTCAATACGGAATTCCTTTTACACTTTACAAATTTAAGAGTATGCCGGATGATACGCCTTTGATTTTGGATGATGTTGATTCTAATAAAGAATTGAGAAAAGCATATGCTACTCCGTTTGGAAAGATTTTAAGAAAATATTCATTGGATGAAATTCCGAATTTATTTAATGTGTTTAAAGGAGAGATGGCATTAGTTGGTTTAAGACCTACATTAGAAGAGAACAAAGAAAAATATAGAAGAGAACGAGGATTATATCGTATTAAACCAGGCATTATATGTATGACTTCTATTAGAAACAAATTAAAAAGAATGACTGTCGAAAGATCTAATAATTATGATAAGATAGTTTGTGAAAATATGGAGGAAAATCCATTTTCACATTCTTTTTATACTTTTTATTGTGCAATTCCTGTTTTAGTGTCTGGTAAAAATAAATAGTTTGTGTGATGACTATGAATATTGATAATGATGTTTATGTTGTAAATGAAGATTCTCTAAAAAACAAAATTGTTTTGTTCAAAAAAGCAGGTTTAAAGAATATTCAAGTACTCTCGGATTTTGATAAAACACTAACAAAAGCGTTCTCAAATGGTAAAAAGCTGGTAAGCTCTTATGCGCATTTTAGAGAGCGTGATTTGGTAAAAGGTTTCACAGAAGTTTCAAAACAGCTTCACGCAAAATATTATCCTATTGAAAACGATTCTTCAATTTCGTTAGAAGAAAAAAAGAAAGCAATGGAAGAATGGTGGACAACTTCTTATAATACATTAGTTAAATGTGGTTTTTCAAAGAAAGTTTTGGACGTAATAGTAAAAGATGAATTAATATTTGAGCGTGAAGGTATCTCTGATTTTTTTTCAAAGTTGCATAATTTTAAAATTCCAGTTGTAATTTTTTCTGCAGGTATTGGTGACTTAATAACGGAATTTCTGAAAAACAAAAGATATTTGTCTGATAATGTTTCTATCGTGTCAAATATGTTTAATTACGACAATTCCGGTGTGGCAATATCTTACAAAAAGCCCCTTATACATTCGTATAGCAAAAATGAAAAAAGTTTAGAACATTTGTCAATTTATTCAGAACTCAAAAAAAGAAAGAACGTTATACTTTTGGGTGACACACTTGGGGATCTTTCTATGACAGATGGATTTTCTTACGATAATATTATTAGATTTGGTTTTTTGTCAGACGATATTGCAAAAGAGTTTGACGAATACAAAAAACATTTTGATGTTATTATATTGCATGATGGAAAAATGGATTATGTTAATAAAATAATTAATGACATACTGACTTAGTGGTGATTTATGATTTACGCATACGAAATTGATACACAAAAAAGAAATGAATTTATTGACATAACTAGTGATGTGAATAAAGCAGTTCTTGAGTCAAAAATAAAAGAAGGAATTGTTGTTGTATATGTTCCGCACACAACCGCTGCAGTTACAATAAATGAAAATGGTGACCCTGATGTTGTTTCAGACATAATATTACATCTTTCAAAAATTGTTCCAAACGGTTCTCACTTCAAACATTCTGAAGGAAACTCTGATGCGCATATTAAATCTTCAATGATGGGTTGTTCAAAAACAATTATCATAAAAGATGGAAAACTTCTTCTTGGCACGTGGCAGTCTATTTATTTCTGTGAATTTGATGGTCCAAGAGAAATTAGAAAGTTTTACGTAAAAATAATATGACGTTTTAAGCGATAACTATTTTTAACGTATTTGTCCCATGTTTGGTACGACCAATTTTTATAATCTCTTTGTTGTTTTTTTCTGTATGCCTTTTCAAAATAAATCTGTTCTTTACAAAAATGATGTTTGTTTAAAACTGTGGAATGTTTGCGGTAATGGTCAGATTAAACTGGAGATTGACAGAAAAAACGGTCTTTTGGATTTGTATCCTTTTTTCTCCGGTTATTTTTCTTCGTATGATTCTTTTTTTGAAAGAAACGAAAATGATAGGAAGCAAGTACGTGATAATAGTGCATTATTTACTTTTGAATTTGATGAACTTGCAGGAGGGCTAATTCGTAATCATTCTTTGGATGAAATTATAACTTTTTTTTCTATGCATATTGAATTTGGAAAAACTGAATTTGATAATTTTCAGCAAAATTCTTTTTTATCAAGATTAAAAAATTTTAAGAATGTTTACAACATTTCACGTGCAGAATATCACTCTGACAGAGATTTGTTTTATCTTGTTTTGGAAAAGGGGGATATTGAAACAGCAACTGAGAATATTCAGTTAGACTATTTTAAACTTAAAAAACCGTCAAGGAATAAATGTTACAATAGGTCTGCTCGCGATGAATTTCAAAGAAGATATGGTGATGATTGGGTAAAAAAGTTGTCTCCTTTAATGTATAAAAGACATGCAAATGACATTCGTTACTCATTACTTTCTCTTCCTAATTCTATTGTAATGTCGCCAAGAGTTTCAACTCCTGATAGTTTGGTAGACCCTTTTTGTTTTATTCGTACTTATAATATTCCTACTAAAAATCTTATTGTGAAAAGAATTGTGAATGATGGGTAATTTTTATGACGAAACATCTTTTTCGTGTAAATTTCATAAACGCAAATACTTCTTTTAAAGAAGAAGTTGAAAAGAAATCTGCATCTTTCAAGGTTTCAGATGATTTTCTTTCAAAACATTTTCCGGTTCATGTATTTGATGTTTCTTTAACTGATTTCTGTTATAATATTCCTATTTATGGGAGAGATTCAATGGTTGAATGGTTTGATACTCTTCTTGTAAAAAATCAACTTTATGCATATCCGGGATTTTTAGATTATATGAAAAATATAGGTTATAATAAGCACATACTTCCAAGTGAATATTTATCGGAAGGAGGACAATTTTTATTTGGAAAAAATTTCGTTCTTGTTTCTTCAATATTTAAAAAAGAATTGTTTGATAGACTTTTCAAAGATGTCATAAATACAGAGAATATTCATTCTGCTCCATTTTATTCTAATCAGGTTCAGGCTCATATTGATATGGATTATCAATTGTTAGAAGAATTTGGAATAGTATATTATGACGAAAGATTATTAACAAAAAAAGATGAATTTAGGGGTGCTGCAACTTTATTAGAGAGAATTTCAGAACAATATTGTTGCGAATTAAGAAAATATCCTCAACCATCAGAAGGTATTGTTATTTCAAAAAAAGATGTACGTACAGTCAATGGAAAAGATATTTATGTTCCTAATATTGATGATTATACTCATCTTGATTATTTTAAAAAATTTAATGGTATCAATTTTATTGTTGACAATTACAAAATTTTTACAAGCCATATAGATGAAAAAGAAAGAAATTACCTGAAGATGAAAGGTGCAGATGTTTTTATTGTTCCAACCGGACTTATTTCAGTTGGGGCGGGTATTCGTTGTGTTTATGGAGAGTTTAATATTTAATTGTTTGATAGATAGATTAATAATTTAGTTGGCTTTGTAGAAACATACACCGGCCTTAAATTTATAGTAATATACTTGCCAATTATAGTTGCTTTGTCTAAAGAACTAATTCTGATGGTGCATATATATTCTGTTTGCCGGTTGAATTTTCTACAAAGCCAATTCATTTAATTGTCACCAAATTAGGACAGCACTTTATTTTAAATGGAGTTTAGTTCCAATTTTAAATGAAAAACTTATTATTATCTACGGTTAATGGTGTAACAACTGCTTTTTATAGATTAATTCATGAAGAGTATCCTGATTTTTTACTTGATGCATATTTGTCAAAGAATAATTCAAATAAAAATGATTATTCAGATGGTTATTTTGATGGGGATAAAGTATCTGCTATGATTGATTTGACACTTAAAAGTCCTTGTTTAGAAATTTCTGACATTCTAGAAAGAATAAGGACCGTTCATGAACAAAATATATTTAACATCGATGGTTCCGGAGTAATTAAAGCTGTAACTATGACTGAAAAATTTCGTCCAGAAATACTTTTGTATAAAATAACAACTGAAAATACTTGTTCATCATTAGTTGATAAATATCATAAAGAAGCGCAATGTTTGTATGCTCAAAAAAGAATTTCAATTGAAGATTTAGAAAAAGCACTTTCGGGAGATTTAGAAACTAGAGTAGTAGGTCCAATTATGGGAGATGCGAGAGCGACAATTCCAATAATTCGTAGTAGTCTTGAATATCCAAATCCTATTTATGAGAAAGGTATTTCAGAACTAATTGCATTTGGTCTAAAACATAATAAGTTTACTGGCAGTGAACAATCAATAATATTTGATAATTTGGAAACTTGTAATTATTTCGAATTTATAGCATTATACGATAAACTACTTGACAAGCAAATTGCAAAAGATCTTTTGACTTATAATTTAAAAAGTAGAGAAGAACAGATCATAAGTAATAATTAACAAGTTACAATTATAGTGTATTGTTCTAAAATTAATATTATTTTTGTCTTTTAAGAGAAAAATAGTCTAGAAACATATATAAAGCAAAACCCCGTTTATAATAATATGAAGCTTGAAAGCATATTTTATATTGTAGGGGGAATTTTTGCATTTGCTGCAATTATATATTTTTCATACGAATATTTGATATCTTTTTCTCGTTTTATTAAAGTTTTAATGCTTGTTTGTGTAACAGTCACGCTTTACTTTGCATCAAGAGAACTTCACAGGAGGGATATTTAATGTACGGATTTTTCTTTCCAACGTTTATCTTTCTAACAATCTTTCTTGTAATTATACTTATAATAACTTATGTAAAAACTACAAAATTATATCCGCTGTTATACACTTTAACAGTATTTGGTTACATTAATGCTATAACATACTGGATCGATTCTTATGAATTAAAAGCGAATGCAATTGTGCTTATGTTATTAATATCTGCAATACTTATGATTTTCTTTGGTTGGTTTATCGCAAAGAAATCAACTTTTAAAGATAAAAAAGTTATGGATCAGAAAAGAAAATTATATATGTTTGGGATGATTTTTCCTGCTGCTGTTCTGTTGATATTCGCAATCATTAGTATGTTCTCAATGGGTCTTTCCGTTGAAAAAGATACAGTTGCAGCAATAAATGCAAAAGATTTGTTTTATGATTGTCGATATGATAAAGCTGTAGCAATGGGTTATTCGCAAAATTCTGTAGCTGTAATGAATATCACAATAAAAAATGATTTTATTTTACCAAGAAAAGTTATGTTTAATAGTTATACAGTTTGTGCAGAACCTTCGAATTATTATTTAGGTTTTGATGTATCTGATGACGAACAATCTTATATGAATAATCAGAATGGTGTTGAGATTAATCCGTATTCTACTAAAACAGTTATAGGTTCAATACAAAAGACTTGCGCGATTGAAAATATTTCGATTTCAAAAATATATATAATTGATACAAAAGACAGTAATAGAAATATGTATTTAGACTGTAGTAGATTAACTAACAAACAAAAAGCTGATGCGATTGTAATTGATGTAGTAAATTAGTTTTTTGTTTTCTTTATTGTTTGATTTTTCTCTTATTATTTTAAGTTATTTTGTTCTATTCAAAGTCTTTCTACAAGCACGCAAAACAGTATTCTTTGATATTATTGCTCTTTAGAATAAGCAATTATGTTTGTACTATTATTAGAAATACAAGCAAGGCTGGTAGAAAGACTCGTACTACTTTTTGATTCACGTTTTTATTCTCAGAATTTTATTGTTTTTCGTCTGGATTTAGTGACAAGACACGTTTATAAAGCAAATATTATTTAAAAATATAATTCATGTTAATATAGTCGATGAATAGGGGGTCAAAATATGGTAAATGTAAATCAAAATTATTTGAAATTAGGCGCAGGTTATTTATTTCCTGAAATAGGAAAAAGAGTTAAAGCATTTCAACAAGCAAATCCTGATGTTAAAGTTTATAGATTAGGTGTTGGAAATACAACAGAAGCACTTACTCCTACTATTATTGCTGGATTACATTCTGGTGTTGATAAACTTGCTGATGTAAAAACTTATTCTGGTTACGGAGATGAGCAAGGAAATACAGATCTAAAAGAAGCATTACAAAAAAAATATGCTAAATTAGGAGTTTCACTTTCTTTAGATGAGATATTTGTAAGTGATGGTGCTAAGTGTGATTCAGGAAATATTCAAGAATTATTTTCAGATAAATCAGTTATTGCAGTTCAAGATCCTGCATATCCAGTTTATGTTGACACTAATGTTATGGGTGGAAGAACTGGTGCATTTGATGTTAAAACTAAAATGTATGATGGAATTGTTTATATGCCTTGTAATGCAAAAAATGGATTTTTTCCAAAAATTCCAAATCAAAAAGTTGATTTAATTTACATTTGTTCTCCAAATAATCCAACAGGTGCAGTGGCAACAAGAAAACAATTAGAAGAATTTGTTTTGTTTGCAAGAGTAAATAATTCTGTTATTATTTTTGATTCTGCATATGCTGCATATATTAAAGATAAAAATTTACCAAAAAGCATTTACGAAATAGAAGGAGCAGATGATTGTGCAATAGAAATCTCCAGTTTCTCAAAAGATTTTGGTTTTACAGGTGTAAGACTTGGTTGGTCAGTAGTTCCAAAAAAAGTAATGGGTTATTCTGAAGATTCAACTCCAGTAAGTTTAAACAGTCTTTGGAATAGAAGATACACAACAAAATTCAATGGCGCATCAAATGTTGTTCAAGCGGGCGGACTTGCTGGTTTAACAAAAGAAGGAAGAAAAGAAAGTAGACAATTAGTCAACTATTACATGAAAAATGGACAACTAATTAGAGAAGGACTTTCTGATTTAGGATTTAATAAAATATACGGTGGAGAAAATGCGCCGTATTTATGGGTAAAAACTCCAAACAAAATGAAGTCTTGGGATTTTTTTGATAAAATGTTAAAAGAAGCACATGTTGTTGTTACACCAGGTGTTGGATTTGGTCCAAGTGGAGAAGGTTTTGTAAGATTTAGTCCATACGGTCATAGAGAAGATATTAAAGCTGCAATGAAAAGCATAAAAACAAATTTAAAATTATAATTTAGACTAAATTTGAAATTATAACAAAATAAAAACAAATCAAAAAATGTAGATGATATGGTGATATTACATGGTAAATAAACGTTTTAATAAAGATGATTATAAAGATGTAAAAAGAGTGAATGTTCAAACGGGATTTCGTGATGAAGTTTCTGCAAAACAAAGTCCTCTTTCTGCAGCAATTTATGCGGCAGTAATTAATGATGGAATTATTGGAGAAAAAGAAGCGAAAAAAGCACTTTTATTATTTGAAAAAAATTGTAGTCAACAAATAATGTCTGATGCAAGAAATAGAGTTAATGGACATAAAAATATTGAAAGACTTCTTGATGTAATCGAGTCAGGAGTTCCTATTCGTGCAAATGTGGTATCGCATCCGAAAGTGGAAGAACTTTCACCAGAAGTTATAAGTATTGTTAGAAGAATGACTTCTAAAAAAAATGGACAAGAAATTCCTACACCTTTTTATTTATATTTTGAAGATTCACTTGAAAAAAATATGAAAGAATTAATGCAGTATCCTGCGCCATTTGGTTTAACTGTAAGATATGCAATGAAAGCAAATTCAAATGCGGCAATACTTAAAATTTTTGATAAACTTGGTGCGCATATAGATGCAAGTAGTGTTGGTGAAGTTTATAGAGCAATACAAGGTCCTGCAGAAATTAATCCAAACAAAATTAGATTAACAAGTCAAGAAGTTCCAAACGCTCATGATTTGAAATATTTAGTTGGGTCTGGTGTAAACTATACTGCATGTTCTTTAAGACAACTTGAACTTTATGGAATATTATTTCCTAATAGTAAAATTGCAATACGATTTAATGTAGGTATTGGTTCAGGATGGAACAATGCGACTAATACTGGTGGAGTTAATGCTGATTTTGGAATTTATGAAAAACATGCAGAAATAGATTCATTGTTAAAAAAATATAATTTGACTTTAGATACTATTCATTTACACATTGGTTCTGGCAGCAATCCTGAAAAGCAAAAAGAAGCAGCACTTGCAGGAATAGAATTAGCAAAAAAATATTCTGATGTGATAGTACTTAATTTAGGTGGCGGAATAAAAGTTGGAAGAATGAATTATGAAAAATCAACAGACATTATGGACTTAGGAAAACCAACTGCAGAAGCATTGAGAAACTTTTATCAAGAAACACGTAGAAAAATTCATGTTGAAATAGAACCTGGAACAAGAGCGGTTGCAAATGCTGGTGTTATTGTTGCATCTGTTACTGATATTGTTGATACTGGAGATAAAGGATATACATTTATCAAAACAGATTCAGGCATGACTGAAAATGCAAGAATTCAATTCTATGGTGCACAAAATCCTATTGTGGTTGTTACAGATAACAAAAAGATAATAGTGAGAGAACTAATTTTTAAGGGAAGCTGCTGTGAAAGTGGTGATGTTTCAACAGTTAGAGAAGGGTTTCCTGAAATAATAGAACCAAGACGAATGATTATGCCCTCGATTGTAGATAAAGTAGTTACTACGGGTACTGGTGCATATTGTTCAAGTATGGCTCCATCAAACTATAATTCACATGTTCGTGCAGCAGAATATCTTGCAAGAAAAAATAATGGTGTGGTGGATTTAATACGAAAAAGACAGGAACTTTCTGATATCTACAAGGATGAAGTTGTTCCTTTAGATCTTAAATAGGTGAAATTATGAAATCAATAAGTGAAATCGCTGGAGAATTTCCAATCATGAAAATGCATGGTTGCGGAAATGATTTTGTTGTAATGGTAGATTGGAACGAAGAACTAATACCTGAACAAGTAAAAAAAATTTGTGAAAGAAATTATGGAATTGGTTCTGATGGATTAATTACAGTTACTCAAAGAAGAAATGAAGATTCTGAATATAGAATGAAATTTTTTAATCCAGATGGAACTACTGCACAAATGTGTGGAAATGGAATAAGGTGTTTTGCAAAATATTTAGTTGACAATAATTTTTCTGAATTAGGAGAAGTTGATGTTGATACTGATGCAGGATTAAGAATTCCAAATGTTCTTGAGAATACTTCAAAAAAAGCATCAGTACTTGTAGATATGGGTAAACCAGTTTTATATAATCCAAATCAGGTAACTGTTTCTCCTGGTGATAAAGGATTTGTTAATTTTTCATATCCGCAATTACCTTTTGATATAACTTTTGTATCGATGGGAAATCCTCATGCAGTAGTATTTTACGAATTTCCTGAAGAATTAGTTTTAAAATATGGTCCTATGATAGAAAGAGATATTTCGCTTTTTCCACAAAAGACAAATGTTGAATTTGTAAAAGTTAATTCAAAAGATTTACTTGAAATGAGAGTTTGGGAAAGAGGAGCTGGAGAAACTCTTGCTTGCGGAACTGGTGCTTGTGCATCTCTTGTTGCAGCAGTACTTAATGGATACGCAAATAATAGTGCAACTGTACGTCTTAAAGGTGGGGATTTATCTATTTCTTGGGATGGAAAAGATGGTTCTGTATATATGAAAGGAAATGCAGAAAACGTTTGTTCTATCGACGCAAAAAGCCTTGATAAATATCTTTTAGGTTAAAATTATTGTTTTTTATTTTTAATACGTAAAAATATTAATCATTAAATAATAATTGATAATAAAAAGTGATAAAAAAATAAGAATATTGTAGGTGACTTAAAAATGGTAGAAAAATATATTGTTATTTTAGAAGGTGACGGAATCGGTCCGGAAATTATGACTGAAGGAAAAAAAGTTTTAAGTGCAATAAGTTCTAAATATGGACATAAATTTAATCTTGATGATAAACCATTTGGTGCAAAAGCTTATTTTGATTTTGGACATCCTTTTCCTGAAGTTACACAAAAAGCATGCGATGATGCAGAGGCAATATTAAAAGGTCCAATTGGACTTTCATTGTCTGAAATGAAAAGAATTCCTCAAGAATTTTCCCCGGAAGGTGCAGGGCTTTTACCTTTAAGAAAAAGACTTGATACTTATGCAAATTACAGACCGGTGGTTTTACCAAAGAATTGTTCTCATTTTTCTCCGTTAAGACCCGAAAGATTAGGAGACGGAATAGATATTATGATGATTAGAGAATTAGTTGGCGGAAATTATTTCGGAAGAAAAGTTGAAGGAAAAGATACTAACATGGAATACGCAATCGATGAAGGACGTTATGATCGGCCGCAAGTAGAAAGAATTGCAAAAGTTGCATTTGAAGAAGCAAGAAAAA
>JBAZVA010000004.1:0-43039 GCA_041661165.1 Candidatus Woesearchaeota archaeon
ATCTTTGTATAATTTTTCACAAAATTCACCCATTCCTTGTTTCGGGTAATAAAAAAATTCCGCACTAATTTTTGCTTTTTCTTTTTTTGAAAGCATATTTTTTACAAATCCAAATAATCCTGAGATAGGAACTCTTTTTTTCCCAAGTTCCCATGAAAGTGTTTTAGGATCTCCCCATACTTTCCAAGCATAATCTCTAAAAACAAGATTGTATCCTGCTTTTCCAAATCCATTAATAAACCAATCTTCATAAGTGTGTATTTTATTTTTTGCAAGCACTGCTTTTGCAGTCTGTCCTGCAAAAGAAAAACCTGCTTTTGTTCCAGTAATTACAGTTTTTGGAGAAACGCACGATATTAAATTTGATATGTTTATTGGAAAATTTATTTTTTTATCGAGTAAAAATATCGAATTCGTTTTTTTCACAGTAAGGCAATCATCCTTTAAAACATCTTTGAAATACTCCATTATTCCAGGAAGTTGTGAGTAAAGTTTGTGAGGTCCAAGATCAAGCGTACATCCATTTTGGTGAAAACTTTTGCATAGTCCTCCTACTTCTTTATCTTTTTCAATAATTATGCTTTTTTCCCCTTTTTTATCAAGTTCTACTGCCGTTGAAAGACCAGTAATACCTGCTCCTAAAATGATGAATTCTTTGTCTTTGGCCATGGTTTCACATTTTTCTTGCGACAACTAATGTTTGTCCAAGCCAATACGGTATTTGGATATTTTTTAGTCCTGGTAATTTTAAAATCAAATTACCTACATTGTGAAGCAATTTACTATATGCTTTTGTTCTAAATACCAAATAACCAAGTCCTAATTTTTGAAAATGTGGTTTTATTGTTATAACTTCATAACCATTTTTTCTTAATATCTTTTTAATTGTTCTTCTGTTAAAGTAAAAAAGGTGTACACTTAGTAAGAAAATCCATTTTCTTTTCATAAGTTGTGATAACCAACTTCCAATATCAGGATAATTAACAACTAAAAGTCCTTTATCTTTTAATATTCTATTACATTCCTTTAAAGATGCATCCGGGTCTGGCATGTGTTCTAAAACATCCCATAATGTTACAACATCAAAATTATTTGAAGGATATTTTTGTTCGAAAAGAGATTTTGAACTAATATCAATTCCATAATTTTCTTTACACCATTTGCCCATCCATTTATTAGGTTCTAATCCGTAAACATCCCATCCTTTTTTTTTGGCAACGTGTAAAAAAGAACCACCTGCAGTTCCAACATCAAGAATTTTTCCACGTCTTCCTTTTGTGTATTTTTCAATTAATTTAAGACATTTTGCAAATGTAAGTTCTCTTCCTTTTGCTTGTGAAACGAAATTTTGATCTTCTCCTTCACTGTACGCATTAAATATCATATCAGAACGAATTCTTGGATTTACATAAATAAATCCGCACTTATTACATTTTACCACTTGATCAATTAGAGTTTCATCTCCAGAAGAACGAAATTTAGAAATTAAATCTTGCTCATTAACTTTTCCATGTTTACTAGGATACATTACAGTATAATCATTCGCGCCACATAAATTACAATGTACGTATTCAAAAATATTTTTTTTAATTTTCATACTTTGTACTTCTATATTTTTAGTTGTTACTGATTTTTGTTTATTTTTTGTTTTTTTCATAATCTTTCCTCACGAGAGCGCTAAAGCAATTTTAAACGCTTTTATATATCGTTTTATATCATCTACGTCACGAATTTTTAGTAATTGCTTAAATATATATGTTGGTCTGAAATAAAATTGAAATATTGCACTTTTTGCTATTTTTTCAATTTGTTTTGAATTTTTATATCCATAAGGAACAAATAATGCAGAATGTTGTGTGAATTTATCGAAATCCATTTTCAATTTTCCATATTTATTTGCATCATCAAATAATTTTGTTCCTATGTGAGGAGTAGTTATACTAAACTGAGCGTAATCAACATCTAATTTTTTAGCAAAATCAATAGTTTTTTGTGCTAATTTAGGAGTTTCTCCAGGAAGTCCTATCATAAATAGGCCTCTTACTTCAATTCCATTTTTTTTAGTCAATTTTACTACAGTTTCTATTTGTTTTAATGTTGTACCTTTATTTATATTTTTTAATAGAGTTTCGTCTCCTGATTCAATTCCATACCAAATACAAAAACAACCTGCAATCTTCATTTTTTTTAACATTTCATCATCTATGGTATTTACATGACCATAACAATTCCATATTATATTAAGATTTTCCTTAATAATCAAATCACAAAGTTCAATCAACCATTTTTTGTTTATTGTGAGAACATCATCCCAAAAAGATATTTGTCTTGCATGGTATGTTTTGATAAGATATTTCATTTCTTCAATAACTTTTTTAGGAGATCTAAATCTTACTTTATATCCAAATGCTGCATGAGTTGAACAATAAGTGCAATTAAATGGACAACCCCTGCTAATCATCATATGTACAACTGGAAGCCTTTTGTATTCTATTGGAAGTGGTATATATTTTTCCATTTGCAAAAGGTGTCTTGCGGGAAAAGGAAGTATATCTAAATTCGTGATAAGTTCCCTTCTATCTGTCATAATTATATTGTTTTTTTTAAGATTTTCTTTAAATATTATACCATTTATTTTTTTTAATTTTTCAATATCCGCCATTACTTTTTGTCTGTTATATTTATTAGATTTAAACACGTGCATAAGTTCGGATAATGTTATTTCTCCCTCACCATAAACAAGTAAATCTACATCTTTAGTATCTTTGAAAATTTCTTTGTTAAATAGTGTTACGTGATGTCCTCCCATTATTATTAAAATATTTGGAAATTCTTCTCTTATTTTATTTGCTAAAAAAATTCCTTTTTGATATGTAGATGTTAATACTGATATACCTATTACTTTTGGAGATTTTGTTTTTATCTCATTAAATATGTCTTCAAGAGCCATATTTAGAATTAGTGGTTCTATTATTTCAACATTAAATCCTTTTTGTATAAGATATGCGGAAAGACTTGCAACTCCTAAAGGAGGTAAAAAACCACCTATGTTGCTTTTTACTTTTTTTCTGCCGTAACCTTCTTCCTTTGATAATGAAGGAAAAATGATTAATATGTCCAATGGGTTTTTATTCATTAGTTCACAAATCTGTATTTTATAAGTGTCCAAATTGCCTGTATTCCGTCTTTATAATTTATTTTCTTCCCTTGTTCGAATGTTCTTGGATTGTATGTGATTGGTATTTCTATGATTTTATATCCTTTTTTTAGAATTTTTGCAGTTACTTCTGGTTCCCACTCAAATCTGTTTCCTTTAATATTAATTGCTTTAATAACTTTTGAATCAAAAACTTTGTAACATGTAGGTTCATCTGTTATTTTTGAAAAATATAAAATGTTAGTAAGTGCCGTTAGCAATCTTCCTCCGACATAAGCCATATCATATGCTCCTTTGTGTTTTTTTCTAAAGAAAATAAATTGTTTTTTTTGATTAGCATCTAAGAATCTTGAACCATAAACAACTTTTGTTTTTTTATCAATAATAGGTTTAATTAATTTTGGATATTCGTTTGGGTCATATTCTAAATCAGCATCTTGAATTATGATTATGTCTCCTGTTGCTGCTTTTATACCATTTTTTACTGCGGCTCCTTTGCCTCGATTTTTTTTATGGATGATTACTTTTATTCCAGGTATTTGTTTAAGAACATTTCCCGTGCCATCTTTTGATCCGTCATCAATCGCAATAATTTCTTTTTCGATTTTTCCAAGTTTGACTTTTTTAACTATGTCGATGATACTAGAAACAGTCTTTGCTTCATTATATACTGGCATTATTATTGATAATTTCATCGAGCAATTACCCCCTTCAAAATTAATTATAAGTACAACATTATATTTTAAATAACGTTATATTTCCTTAAATATTATATTAAACAAATTAAATTACTTTAAAATTTATTACATATTTGTATTATAATAGAAAATATGAAGTTCTGTTTATAAACGTTTCTTTTGCTTTCCTCTAATTTTTAGTAGTTTTATGATGATATTTTAAAAATTTCAAGTATGTTGAATGCGTTTATAAGTCATTTTTGTTTTTTAAAGAATCCTTTTGAATGTATACCGAAATTAAAGAAATCCATGATGTCTACTTTGTCTATGAATAGTATTGCAATCGCATAATCTATTTTGAACAAAGTATCAAATACAAAATTTTTAGGAAGGAATATAATTTTCTTAATGATTGGATATAAAAATGGAAAATTAACGCATATATTAAACAATCTTTGAAGATTTATCATTTCATTTTTATTTTTCATTTTTATCGGAGTATCTATAAAATATGAACTTTCAAAAGCATCTAAATCGAAGTTTTTATCTAAATACCCCTTTTCTTTTGCATATCTTTCAATTTCTGTTTTCGGATATGGTTGAAGAAGTGAACATCTTGCGAAATCTGCTTTTATCTTCATATTGAATCTTAATGTTTCAAGTGCATTTTCTAAAGTTTCACCAGGAAGTCCTATCATATTGAAAGTTTCTGTTTTTATTTTCGCATTTCTAAAGCACATCATTGCATTTATTATTTGTTTTTTTGAAAGATTTTTTCCTAATATTTTATTGTTTAAAAAATCATTTCCAGATTCTATTCCCATCTTTATTGAATGACATCCTGCCGTTTTTAATGCATAAGCCATTTCTTGTGTTATCAAATTAGCACGAAGACTGCAAGTGAAAGGAAGATTTATTCTTTTTTTGTATTCTATCAAAAAAGGTTTTAACCAATTATTAAAGTCATATACAAATGTGTCATCTTGAAAATCAATTCTTTTTATTTTAAGTGTTTTTTTAGCATGAATTATTTCTTGTATGACATTTTCAACACTTCTTCGTCTAAGATATCTTCCTTTTCCATCATAAAGTTGTTTTATTGACTTGTTAAAACAAAAAGTGCAGTTGTATGGACATCCTCTCCCAGTGATTATTCTGAGATTTTTTTGTTTTATGATAAAAGGATATCTTTTATATATGAATCTATCAATAAATGGAAGTTCATCGAGATTTTGTACTAAATTATCAAGTTCATTTTTGTATATTTTTCCATTTTTCTTTACGTAAAGATTTTTTATTTTTGTTATGTCTTTTTTAGTAGAAAGTTTATTTACTAATTCTAGCATTGGTTTTTCTCCATCTCCAATACAGATAATATCTATTGATTCATTTTCAATCACTTCAGGATAAAAAGTAGGATGGTGTCCTCCCATAATTATCGGAATGGAATATTTTTTTTTAATTTTTTTTGCAGTAGAAAGTACCCATGTATGAATACCTGTTGTGCAAGAAAACGCAATTATATCTGGTTTTATTTTGATAATTTCATCTAATAATTTTCTCTCTATATTATCAATAAGAAGATCACATGTGTGTCCGTGTTTCTTTAGGTATGCAGATATACTCATTACTCCCATATTTACAAAAGGGTCTTTTTGAATAAATAATATCTTTGCTTTATTTTCCATGTTTTACCTTTTTTATATGCTAAATTTGTGTTACAAATATTTTTATTATCTTCTTTTTAAAAGCATATTGGTTCTATAAGTACGTTTTAATCAATCTATAAACAGTCATTTCTATTTTTGTGTCGAATTTTCTTTTAATTAATGAAATTCCCTGTTTTAAAACTTTTATCGGATGATATATTGTTTTTAAAATAAAAAACATCAAATACATTTCTTTTCTAAATTTATCAATTGTTTTATATTCTTTTCTCCATTTAGGTGTAAATGTCAGTTTTGATAAATCCTGATGTACGTGTTGTCCGCTTTCATACGGTTTTGAACCAGGTACAGGAGTCATGGCAAAAAGGGCAATTTCATCTACACCTGCTTTAGTTAATTTAGAAATGTATTCCTTTGTAAGTATTCTATCTTCTTTATTTTCTCCAGGAAAACCTATTACAAAACACGCTTGCATCTTAATATTTAATTTATGCATTAATTTTGTCATTTTAATTCCGTGTTCATAATTAAATGGCTTATTCATTAGTTTTAACATACGAGATGATCCTGTTTCTGGAGAAAATGATAAATAATTACATCCTGCTTTTTTTAACATAAGCATCGATTCTTCATCAAGTGTTTCTAGTTTAATTCCGGATGCAAATTTAAAAGTAATATCTAAATTATTAGACATTATCTCTTGACATAATTCTTTTGTTCTTTTTTTATCAACAGTAGGATTTAAATCTTCAATATGAAAATCTGATATTCCTAATTTTTGTTTCCAATATATTATTTCATTTAAGACATTTTTTGCACTTCTTGCTCTCCATTTCCTTTCGTTTGTAAATGGAATTACACAAAATTCGCATGCGAAAGGACAACCTCTTGATGTTAGAAGAACTATGTATTTTCCATTAAATGGTGCGTGTGAATATCCTATTTTCCAATAATTTTTAATAGGATATAAATCCCATGCAGGAAAAGGGAGTTCATCAAGGTTTTTAATAGAAATATGTTGCGGGTTAATTATTATTTTTTCTTTATTTTTATATATTAATCCAGGCGTTTTTAAAACATTTCCCTTTTTTAGTCCTGATAATAATTGATCAATACTATATTCTGGTTCTCCATAAATTACAAATTCTGCACCTGCATCTATGAATTCTTTGTGTGCTATTTTAACAGAGTATGCCGTAACTGCTTGACTATTTTCTATTATGCAGATAGGTGTATTACATTTTTCCTTTATTTTCCTAATTATGTTAGTGATTACAAAATGTTCGACAACGTGACCTGCATAAATACAAATCAAATCTTTGTTATTGTTGACTTTAGCAACTATTTCTTCGTAATTTAATCCTTGTATAATGAATTCTTTTTTTTCAACTCTACTTTTGAATGGATTTTCTCCAAATGCATCAATTATAGAAATATGGTGTCCTTTTGAAATTAAATATGATGCTATATAAGCTGGAATTATTGGCATATAAGGTATTCCAGTACCAAAAAAATCTCCTTTTTGTGTTACTATGTTTGGATTTATTATTAATATATTCATGTATATTCTCTCATTTTTTGTAATTATTTTATATTTTTTGTAATATGAAAAATTTTTAATTATTATCGAAATTAAATTTGTAAAGGCATACATTTTCTTTCTTATCTATACTTTTGAAATTATCACACAATATTTCAGAACATCCCATATCATATACTAATAAAGCGGTAGTATTTAATTTTTTCATCATTTTAAAAATACCTGTACAGTCCTTTAATTCTATATTTTTTTTAAGATTAAAAAGACTATCTAGGTTATCATCGGAAATTACTACCCATAGAAAATCTTGTGGTGTGGTTATGTTGTATACTGCAGGAAAATATCCACTCACTGTCCATGTTATTGGAACAGGTTCTTTATCTGACCAGTTATAGACCGCGACTAAATTCGTAATATCTTTTATATTTCTTTCAACTATTTCTATTGCGTTTTTATCATTATTTGAAATTTTCATCATCTTTGCATCATAATATGTTTTAGTAACAAAAGATGCAGAAGTAATAGTTATTATCATTACGATAATTAAAACAAAAATATATATTGATTTATTAATGGATATTTTCTTTTCGAATAATAATATTAATCCAAATAGAAGCATGATAAGACATATATTTTCATAACCTAATCTGTTCAAGAAAGGAACAAATTGAATTATTCTTGTAAACATAAGTATGCTTAATGTTAAAGGTAGGATGTAAAATATTTTTTCTTCTTTTTTAAGTTGTTTTCTAGTTAATATATACACAATTATGAAAAAAAGGGGCATTACGAAAGTGTAAATTATCGCAAAAGGAGAGGTGTGAAATTTTTGAATAATATCTGTATATTTAAAAGGGTGCAATCTTGATGCGAAGTTATTGTATATTATGAAATATATCCACCAAAATGAAGTTATGGTAATAACTATCAAAGCAGATGTTGACATTATTATAATTTCTTTAAGTTTATTTTCTTTTGTGTCGTACCACTTATACAATTTATAAAATATGTACCAACCAATTATTATTGTTGTTAGCACTGATATATACATGTGACACAAAAAAGCAATAGAATATGGAATAATTATTATTAAAAACCACCAATTAACTTTTTTTTCTTTAAAATATTCAAGAACTGCTAGCATGAAAAATATCATCGGCCAAGCAAGCAAACTACCTACACTACCAAGACCTAAAAAATATGAAATGGATATTGGTGAGCAGAAAAAAAGTAAATAGAACAAAATTGTTCTTTTGATAGAATATTTTTTAACTTTACAAAACAGAAATGCTGCGACAAATCCTAAAATATACAGCACTATCTGGGTTACTATGAATGAAAGTTTTAGATTCGGAATCAACTCATATACAAATGCCCCTAATGTATAATATGCCACTCCGTATATTTGTCCTACTTTGTATACTCCGCCATTCCAATATGGTACGCTACCATATATTCCAAAATCATGAGCGAACTTTACTTCTGCCAAGTGGGCTGCAAAATCATTTGGTGCCCAAAGTTCAAAAGTAGTTTTTGAAAGATTATAAAATGCAAAAATTGTAGCGATAAAAAGCAAAATTGCCAGAGGATATAGAAAATATATAGAGATTTGTTTTTTTTCATCATTTTTTACTATATTTAAACCTTCTTGAACAACATTGTGTGTTTTATTTATCCGTTTTTTATTTTTTTTCATAGTTTATTTTTCTCGCAATGTTTATATCTTGTCGATGTGACTAGATTATTATTTTAAATGTAGTAGATTGTTATTTTTAATTAATATATTTTCAAATATGATGTATTTTCATCAACATTCTTTATACTTTTTAATATTTTTTATGCTACAATTACGTTTTTGCAAGTTTGTCTTTCATAAATATTAAAAATTTGAATAATGCGTAATCTAAAGGTATGTCAAAAAACTTAAATTTCCATCTAATTTTGACTATGTTACTAAAAATAAAAAATGCAATCTTTCCAATGATTTTTTTAATTCCACTATAATGATTGACTATTTGTCTTAATTGATTTCCTAAAAAGGGAAAATAATACAAGTCGAATTGTTCACCTAAGTTTACATATTTTTTGGTAACCCATGGTGTAGTGATTTTATGTAATTCAAATTCTGACCATTGTTCTAAATTTTTTGGAGGTTTAAATCCTTGTTGTATTGATAAATTGTATAAAGGACTTCCAGGATAAGGTGTGTAGGTTAGAAGATAATATGTATTATTGTTATTAATTTTCATTAATTTATCAATAAACATAACATTTGTATTAAATTCTTTTTTGATGTTTTGTGTTGGTAATCCTATAAATGTGGAACAAACTAAAGTAATGCCATATTTTTTTGATTGTTTTACAAGTTTTATCGTGTCTTCTATAGTTGCATCTTTATTAATAAAATCTAATATTTTCTGAGAACCAGATTCTGTCCCATTTAAAATATTCACAAATCCTGCTTTTTTCATAAGAAGCCATGTTTCATCACTATATCTTGCAAGAATATTTGATCTTCCATCTACTTGTCCAAATTTTAAATTTAATTTTGACTTTATGCATAATTTACAAAAATCTTTAGTATGTTGTTCTGATATGAAAAAATTACTATCTGCAAAAATTATTGAATCTACTTTATATTTTTTTTTTAAATGACTTAAATCAGAAACAATACGTTCAGGAGAAAGCATAGTGTATTTTCTTCTATATACTTGAGGATCTGCACAAAACCCACATCTATATGGACATCCTTGACTTGCGTAATAATTTATTGTTCTTGCACCAAATTCAGAATTTAAAATGTGTGTTTCTAAATTAAGAAGTTCATAAGGAAGTGGCGGCAATGAATTTATGTCTATGAATTCTCTATCGGGATTATGTATCATTTTTCCTTTTCTTTTATAGGATATTCCCTTTATATTTTCAAAAGTTTCTTTTTTTTCAATAGCGTGAACTAGTTCTGTAAAAGTAATATCTCCTTGACCTCTTACAACAAAATCGACATAAGGATTTTCTAAAGTTTGTTCTGGTAATATTGATGGGTGCCATCCTCCCCATATAATTGGTAATGAAGGATACTTTTTCTTGATTATTTTTGCTATTTTGAGTGAATCTTTTATTTGATATCCTGTCATACATGTAATACCAAGACATGTGCTATTTTTACAAGATGAAATTATTTTTTGTTCGACTCCTTTTTCAAAATGTTCTACGATATCTATTTGATAATTATCTTTGTATAAAAATCTAGAAATCGCAATAAGACCAATAGGTGCTCCGTGATAATCTCTTAATTCTCCTGTTTTTGGATTATATAATGTGATTTTTTTAGTCATATTTTGTTCCTATTTTGTTTTTATTAGATATTTTAAAGCGATATTGCATATATAGACTATTTTTCTGCGATATACACTATTTTCTTACTTCGAAAATAAGATCATGGCGCCTTATTTTTATTATTTTTTCAACTATATACGTAAAAATTTTTGCTAATATTCCTTTTTTGACTATAGTATTAAATATTTTTACGATTGGGTTTTTCCAATATTTTACTAAAACAGGAAAGTGTCTTTCATATACACAATAGTTTTTTATGTCAAAACACATAGTCAGATTTTTAAAAGTTAGTTTATTAAACGATTTAATGTGTGTCCAGTCATCATAAAATAATTCATTGTCCTTTTCAGGAACAGATATAATGAGTAATCCATCTTTTTTTAGTATCCTCATAAGTTCATATAGTGCAAATTCTGGTTGTGTTAAATGTTCAAAAACATTTGAACAATAAATTCCATCAAAAGTTTCATCTTTGTAAGGTAGTTTATTTGATAAGTCTGCGTATTTTACAGTAATTCCTTTTTTCCTACAAATTTGAATAAAATCTTCATTACTATCAAATCCTTCACAAAAAAAACCTCTTTTTAATGCGCTTTCAATAAACAGTCCGTCTCCACATCCTGCGTCAAGGATATGATTTTTTTTTGTGATGTGGAATCTTTTTAACACGTCTGTATTTGCTAATTTTGTAGAAGTATATTCAAGTCCTTTTTCAGAAGCATGAAGCTTAATGAAATAATTTTTATATAATTCGTGTAACACTGAGTTTTTATATCCTTTTTTCATAAGTCACCATATTTTATGATCTTATACAAATTCATATTGAAACGAAATTGATATCTCGCATACATTAGAGCATATCTTATGCCTAAAATACCACTTATAAAATACATTTTTATTATCATTAAATATAAAACGTACAATACAAACCAGAGAGGTGCTTTTAAAAAGTAATATCTTGCAGATTTTAATTTTTGTTTTTTAGCAAACATTGTTGCAGCAACATCTGCCCATTTTACTTTTTTTTCAATATATTCTTTACTAAACATATCTGCCGAAGGTTTATGAATTAATGGGTAATCTGCATTTTTTACTACTCCATTTACGACTCTTTTTTCATGTAATAGGCCTTTAAATGAGACTGTATTTTTTCTAAATAAAACTCTTTTGTATTGCTTTTTTTTAAATCCCAAAATTAGTTCTTTTCCATTGCAAAAAGTGGGCCATAATATTTCGTAAGCGTCAACATTTTTATCTAAAATTAATTTACCAATATTTTCACGAAGCTCTTTAGAAAAATATTCATCAGCATCTATAAACATAAACCATTCGTTTTTAACTTTTTCTCGTGTGAATTCGTAATGTCCTTCACAGCCACCTATTCTTGGTCTAATATATATTTTTTTCGTATATTTTGCCGCAATTTTTAATGTATTATCTTTACAAGGCCCATCATGAACAACAATTATTTCATTAACAATATCGTAAAAACTTTCTAAACATCTTTTTATTATTTCTTCATTATAAACTATTATGCATACAGAAAGTTTTACTTTTTCTTTTATTTTCTCGTTTATCATTATTTCGAATAACAATTTAGAGTTTTTAAAACTTACTTATAAAGAGAATTAGTTGGTAAAGTCTTAAATATTTGTATGTTGTAATTTTAGTGCGTTTATTTTACTAGGAAGTGTGTTTGCAACGATTTGTAGACTTTTTGAACTAGTTTTTGTCACTGTCATATAAAAAATATACGAAAAAGTGGCTTTAATTTATTAACAATTAACAAAACAACAGATTTAAAAATAGCTCATTTTCTTTATATCATATGAAAGTTCTGTTAGTTAATCCTTATAGCGATACACATTATTTCGTGCCCCCTATAGGAATAGGATATCTTATTACTGCACTTAGAAAAAATTCTTTTTCAGTTTCTTTTGTTGATGCTGTAAAAGATAAAGTGCTTCCTGTTAAATTACTAAATATTGTAGGAAAAATTCAACCAGATATTGTCGGGTTTACTGTTTTTTCTTGTGATATTGCAATTGTTAAAGAATATGTTAATATGATTAGAATAAAATTTCCAAACATCCTTATAGTTTTAGGTGGTCCGCATGTATCTGGTGTTAAAGAGGAAATTTTTGAAGATTTTCCTAAAATTGATTATGCTATGTGCGGAGAATGTGAGGTTTCTTTTCCTATTTTGTTAAATGAATTGAAAAAACCAAATAAAAGCAGAAATTTTGAAAAAATAAGAGGTTTGATATACAAGAAGAAGGAAAAAATCATTGTAAATTCTATTCTTTTTGAAGAAGATTTGGATAAGTTGGAATTTCCTGCATGGGATGTTATGATTCCAAATACATATCCGCAAGCTCCGCAAGGGGCAGTTTTTAGAAATTGGCCAATCGCGCCGATTCTCACTACGAGAGGGTGTCCCTATAATTGTACATATTGTGCAGGAAAAATCACAACAGGACAAAGAATTAGAAAAAGATCTTTAAGTCACGTTTTAGAAGAAACAGAAATGTTATATAAAAAATATGGTGTTCGTGAATTTCATATAATAGATGATACTTTTACTTCTGATAAAGAAAGAGCTATATCTTTTTGTAAAGAAGTTATAAAAAGAAATTTAAAAATCTCTCTTACTTTTCCAAATGGGGTGAGATTAAATACTTTAGATGAAGAATTATTATATTGGTTAAAAAAAGCTGGTTGTTATTCTATAACTTTAGGAATTGAATCAGGAAATCAAAAAATATTAAATGATATGAAAAAAGGATTAAAGTTAGATATGATAGAAACTAAAGTTAAATTAATTAATAAGATGAAAATAGATATTATGTCTTTTTTTATAGTTGGATATCCTACTGAAAATAAAAAAACAATTCTTGAAACTATCGCATTCGCAAAAAAACTGAAAATTAAAAGAGCACATTTTAGTACTTTTTTGCCTCTTCCAGGTACAGAAGCTACAATACAATTAATCAAAGATGGAAGATTAAAGAAAATAGATTGGAGTAAAATGATGTATACTGACGCACCTTGTCCTCCTAATGGGATGACTTCAAAAGAATTAAAATCATTACAAAGAAAAGCTTTTTTAGAGTTTTATTTGCGTCCACATATTTTGTGGTATATGTTACTTGAAATTCGTTCTTGGATTCATTTTAAATCTTTATTTAAGAGAGCATGGGATTATGCTTTTGGAAGATAACTATGGAAAATAGGAACTATCAGAACAAAAAAAAAGAAGCGATTTTTTTTGATAAATTTTCTAATCAAGATTATGATGTATTTACAAAAAAAGGATATGTTCAGATAATTAATCAGTTTAGAAATCAGGTTAAACCAAAAAAAGGCGAAATTTTAGTTGATTTTGGTTGTGGTACTGGGGCATTTACAAAACATCTTCTTTCTTATGGTGTTAAAATTATAGGCATTGATCTTTCCAAAGGATGCATAAATTATGCAAAAAAACACGTGAAAGGTATTAAATTTGAAACTGGTGATATCGAAAAAACAAGATTTAAAGATAATTCTGTTGATATTATTGTATTTAGTGGTGTTCTTCATCATTTTGATGATTTTTCAAAAACTATTCAGGAAGCTTATCGTATATTAAAAAAAGGTGGGAGAATATTTGCATATGATCCTAATAAAAAAAATCCTGTTATGTGGTTATATAGAGATAAACATTCTCCGATTCATTCAAAAACAGGCAGAACTGATAATGAGAGATTATTGACAAAAAGAGAAATAGTAAAAGTACTTAATCGTTTTGGTTATGAAGAAATTAAAGTATATGGTATTTCTAAAGTTACATATTCCTATGTCGAAAGCAAATTGGGTAGAATATTTCTTCTTCCTTTATACAATGCATTTGAATCTTTATTTCCCTCTTTTCTTTCAAAGAAATACGGATCATTTCTTATTTCTGTAGCAAAAAAATAATAATAGAATGCTTATGTTAGTTATGAATTGTTTTCAAGCTTTTTTTTTAAAATGTAATACTTTTAGTAATCTATTTACTAATATTATAGACAATACTTTAAAACCAAAAATTATTTTTTCTGGATTTCTTAATAGTTTTGTAATATATTTAAAATTTAATCTATTCAAATAACCTGCAAGAGTTGTGGATGTTTCTAAATTTTTACGTAATGTTATTTCTAAAAATTCTTTATATTTACGAAATAATATCTTTCTATCTATATCGGATATTATAAGAGCATGATTTATGTCTTGAGTAAAATCTGTCTGGAATAAATTCCAATCCATATTTTCAGATACTATTCCTTTCTTCAATGCATCATCCCACAATTTTGTACCTGGAAAAGGCATAGTTATTGCAAAACCAATATTACCAATATTTGTTTTTTTAATAAAATCAATCGTGGCATCAATATCTTTAACAGTTTCTCCAGGATAACCGAACATAAAATATCCTTCAGGTCTGATGCCTTCACGTTTAATTAATTGAACTGCTTCGTAATTTTGTTGAATAGTAACAGTGGAATTTTTCATGATTTTTAGCATTCTAGGTGATCCTGATTCTAATCCTAAAAATATTACTTTGACATTCATTGATTTTAATAATTTAACGGTTTTCTCATCAATTAAATTAGCCCTTCCAAGTACGCTAAAAGCAACTTTTTTGTGCCATCCTTTTTTAATAATTTCTTTTGCGATAGCTTCAAGACGAGGTTTGTTACCGATAAATAAGTCATCACCAAAAGAAATTTCTTTAGCACGATATTTATTAATTAATAATTCTAATTCTTTTAACACATATTCAGCAGAATTAAATCTTATGTTTTTCCAGTAGTGAGACGCAGAACAATAAGGGCAACGATAAGGACATCCTCTAGATGTGAACAGACGCATATGTTGAGTTTGTTTTATTTCTTCTTTCGAACGTCTGGGCATGGGGATATTATCTAAATTTTTAATCATTTCTCTAGGTCCAGTAAAAACAAATTCATTATCTTTTTTATAGTATATTCCTTTGATATTTTCAATCTTATTTTTTTTCTTTATTAAAAAATCAAGTAATTCCAAAAATGTTTGTTCTCCTTCTCCGACAACAATATAATCAACTTCTTTTGGTGTTGAAAATGGAAGAGCGCTAACATGAACTCCTCCTACTATTATAATCATTTTTTTATATCTTCTTCTTATATTTCTAATTAATTTTTTAGCAATTTCAAAATTTTGAGTTACCGAGGTAATGCCGATAATATCAGGTATTTCATTATTAAATTTTATATCAGGTCCACTTGTTGTTATTGAGAAATTATCATAGCTGCCATATTTTTTGGCATATGATACTAAATAGCCTAATCCAAAACTCTTAAGTTCAAATTCTCTAACATTAATCCCTGGATCTACTGCCTCAATTAAATGAATTTGTTTCATCACTAGATAAGAAAATAGTTCGTCCTTTTTAAAGTTAATTATTTCTAAATGATATAGAATATTTTTCAGCTGTAAGAATAATATGTTTAATTATTTAATTTTTATTTAAATCATTAATTACTTCTCGTGCAGTATTTATACCAATCTCAAGTGCTGTATTCATATTTCTTATTTTTGGATAACTAACACCAGTTCCAGAAAAATATATTTTGTCAGATTTATTGTATTTTAGAGCAGGCATATTTTCTGCATAATCTTTATCATAAACAGGTTCTGCATACGTTTCTTTAAACACATATGACCACGTAATCTCAGATTTTGGGAAATATTTTTTAACAATAAAAAGATACTTTTTTTTGATTTCTTCTTCGGATAAATTTAAGTCTTCTTCAGAACCACCATAACGTAAAATCCAATTAACTTTATTTTCTTTTCCATATCCATCAAAAAGACGAGAATGTTGAAAAAGTGTGTGTGTTCTTTCTTGTATTAAATTGAGCCAATAATGTTTACTTAGAAATTTTTTAGTTCCGAACGCTACACATACACATGGACAATATTTAATTTTTCTTAATTTAGACAAAAATTCTTGTGATAATCCATGTGATATTTTCATAAAAATTGGTAAAGGTATAGTTGAAACAAGATAATCATACGATTCTGTTTTTTGATTATATATTATTTTTTTCTCTGTTATATTTATTTTTGAAATGTGTGCGTTTCTTATTATGTCGATATTATTATTTTTAAGATGATATTCAAAAGCGTCAATCCATTTTTGGAGTCCTACTTTCGGATATCCAAATGTTCCCATTGCTTCTTTTGCCTTTAATCTATATGCAAATTGTTTTGCAGATATTCTTTCAAGAGGAACATTAAACTTATTTCGTGCATACAAATTATAGAATAATTTATTCGTTACCTCTTGTCCTGCAAATTTGTTCAGCCATGTTTTCGCATCCAAATCAGTAGGGATTTTTGAAGGGTCCATTATAGTAAAAACATACGCGCCAAAAAGGCCGTATCTTATTCTTCCTAAAAAACTCAAATAATTAAATTTCAAAAGTGAAACAGGGTCAGTGAAATCATATGTTTTTTTGTTCACGCAAATTCCCATTTTTATTTTTTTCCAATTAAGTGTATTTAATAATCCGAATTTTTCAAAATATCTTTGTGTTGTATAATCGTGAGAAAAAATTTGATGATAATACTTAGGAATAAATCTGTCTTCGTGTTTAAAACTTGCAGCAAGACCACCAAGATACTCTTGTTTTTCAAGAATTGTTATTGATAATTTAATATTAGATTTTTTTGAGAATTCAATCAATTGTTCTGCACAAGACATACCCGATATTCCCGCTCCAATTATTACTATTTTTATTTCTTTTGTATTTTTTTTAATATTGTTGTTTTTGATTATGTTTTTCTTTAATTTCATTATTCAATCCCAAATTAATCTTTTTTTCATGTATTATAAATATTGCTAAATAATTGTAAAAAATTATCAAAAATGTATGTGTTACTTAATTTTTTCAGTATAAATGGTTGTATTTTTATATAACTAGTAAAATATTCAAATTTACTATTAAAATATATACAAATATCAAAAAGTAAAATAATTAGTTTAAATAGTGTTGTAGATAATATTTTAAATAGTAAAAAAACTTATTCTTTAAGAAGTGATTAAATGACAAAAGAAAAGATACCTGTTATTTCTGTTCTTAGAACTAAACCGAAAACGGTTTTAGAAGATTATAAGAAATTAATGCATCTTGCAGAATATGAACAATTTATATCGAAAAAAAAAGAGACTATTCTAAAGCTTAATTTATCATGGAGTCTTTATTATCCTGCATGTTCAACTGAACCTTGGCAACTAGAAGGTGTATTGAAGACTATGATTGACGATGGGTATAAAAATATTCATCCTGTTGAAAACAGAACAGTAGTTACAGATGTATGGAAAGGGGCTAAGGGAAATAAGTGGTTACCCATTTTAAAAAAATATGATCAAGTCTATGAGCCACTTACTGAAACAAAATGGGTGTCATTTAAATCAAAACATGAACTACTTGCACTTGATAAGTTATTTCCTGATGATTATAAATTACCCGAAATATATTTTGGAAAAAATGTAGTTCATTTACCCACTGTTAAAACTCATGGTCACACTATGATGACTGGTGCTATGAAAAATGCATTCGGTGGGCTTATTACGAAAAGAAGACATCATAGTCACAAAATTATTCATGAAGTGCTTGTTGATTTACTTACTATTCAAAAAGAGATTCATCTAGGACTTTTTGCAGTTATGGATGGTACTGTATGTGGAGATGGTAAAGGACCAAGAACTATGGAACCAGTTATAAAAAATATAATACTTGCTGGTGCTGATCAGGTTGCTATTGATGCAATATCTGCAAAAATGATGGGCTTTGATCCACTTAAAATTCCATTTATAAAGATCGCTCACGACAAAGGACTTGGATGTGGTGATGTGGATCAAATTGAAATTACAGGTATTTCTCGCTCAGATTTTAATTCTATTAATTTTAATTTTCAAACTGGAAAAAGTCCAGTTGTCTTTTTTGATCAATTGTTTAGAAAAAAACTTAAGTTTGTTGAACCACTTATTTTTCACACACCACTTTTTCATTTGTGTGTAGCAGGTAGCGGTATTTATCATGACAAATTATGGTATCCTACTTTGGGAAAAGCAAAAATTGAAAAATTTATGAATACGGGATGGGGAGAACTTTGGAATAAGTATCCTTATTAGGGCATAATTATGAAAATAGATTTTCACATACATACAAATTATTCAAAAGATTCTTTGAATTCTATAGAAAAAGTAAGGAAAATTTGTTTGAAAAAAGGAATTTTGCCATGTATAACGGATCATAATACAATAAAAGGAGCATTGGCATATCAGAAAAAATATGGCGAGGATTCTTGTATTGTTGGGGAAGAAATAATGACAAAACAAGGAGAATTGATTGGAATTTATTTAACTCGTTTTATTTCTTCTAATATGAGTGTATTGAAAACTATAAAAGAAATTTTTTCACAAGGTGGGCTATTGATAATTCCACATCCATTTGATAAATTAAGAAAATCAAAATTACATTACGATTTAAATAAATTAAAAAAAATATGTCCTACAATGTTTATTGAAACTTATAATTCTAGAACTATTTTTGCTTATGATAATAAAAAGGCCAAAGATTTTGCTATGAAAAACAAGTTGTATTTTGTTGTTGGAAGTGATGCTCATACATTACATGAAATAGGCAATTCTTATGTTATTTTGGATAATTTTAATATAAAAGACAAAAATGCATTTTTAGAAACGTTTAAAAAAAAGAACATTAAAATACATACTAATAGTAGTTCATTTTTGGTTCATGTTTTTACGAAACTTTTAAAATATTTTAAAATGCCATTTTAAAAGTGCTTTGTAATGGGCTGATTAGTACAATGATCGAAATTATTTGGTGATTTATGTTGAAAATAATTGACTATATACAATTAATAAGAATAAAACAATGGTATAAGAATATTGTTGTTTTTTTACCTATCTTCTTTGTAGGTGAATTTTTTTCAAGTACTTTACTTTTACAAGTATTTTTAGGTTTTATAGCATTATCTTTTATGTCTTCTGTAAATTATGTAATTAATGACTTTTTAGATATTAAACGTGATAAAAAACATCCTGAAAAAAAAGAAAGACCCCTTGCTTCTGGCAGAATAAGTGTTTTTGAAGCTATTATTGTAGCTATTATTCTTTTTGGGCTTTCAATAATTATTTCATTAGAACTTGGTGTCATGTTTTTGATATGTGTTCTTGTATTATTTGGATTAACATTGTTGTATTCTATTTATCTTAAAAAAGAAGCAGTTGCAGATGTTATTGCAATCGCATTAAATTTTGTTGTACGTGCTATATCGGGAACGTTTATAATTAATGTTTTTATTTCTCCGTGGCTTATTGTTTGTCCTTTTTTTCTTGCTCTTTTTCTTGCAGTTGGTAAAAGAGAAGCAGATTTAAGATTTTTAAAAGGGAGTGCTTTGCAACATAAAGAGGTATTAAAATATTATACTATAGAAATGACTAGCACTCTTATGGTAATATCTACTACTTGTTTGATTATTTCATATTCTTTATACTCTTTTTCTAAAACATCAAAATTGTTATTGACACTTCCATTTGCTATATATGCTATATTTCGTTATTATTACCTTATACAATCAGGTTCTGAAATAGCAAGACATCCAGAAAAAATGTATAAAGATATTAGACTTATTATTTGTGGAATTTGTTTGATATTATTGTTTTTTCTGATATCTTATGCGAATATTCCTGGATTGATTAATTTTATTTAAACAGGGTATCTAATTTTGATTTGTATTGTATCAAATTAAAGAATTTATTACTAAAATGAGCAAGTTTATATATTCTTATTAAATATTTTATTAAATAACGTGTAGTGAAATAATATTATTAAAGGTGGAAATTTGTCAAAAGAAATATCGTGTAATCTTTGTTGTGGTAATAAGTTTTCAAAATTATTTACTTTAAAAACCAAAAGCGGAACGTTTATTGTTGTAAAGTGTGTTTCCTGTGGTTTGGTATTTCAGAATCCACAGCCGACTTCTAAAGAAATAAATGCTATGTATGATAAAGATTATTTTGAAGGGAAGGGTTTTGATGAAGGAGTTGATTACGTTCAAGGTGCCGAGAATATAAAAGGCTCAAAACATTTAGTGAATAGTCGACTTAAAGTAATATCTTTTTTTTCTAAGACGAGTATTTTAAAAAAACGATTGCTGTTGGATGTAGGTAGTGGTGTGGGTGATTTTCTTTATTCTGTGAGGAAAAATGGTTGGGATGTAAAAGGAACAGAATTATCAAAATTTGCGTGTTCTTTTTCAAAAAAGAAATTTAATCTTGATGTGTTTAATGGTACTTTGGAAGGTGCGAAATATAAATCTGACACTTTTGATGTTATTACTTTTTCAGAGGTTATTGAACATTTAAATAATCCATATTTAACACTTAAGGAAAGTCATAAAATACTTAAAAAAAACGGATTAATTGTTATTCAAACAGGTGATGTGGATTGTTTTTATAGTAAACTATGTAAAGAAAAATGGCCATATTTATTATATGGGCATTTGTTTTATTTTTCAAAGAAAACATTATCGCTTATGTTAAAAAAGTCCGGATTTAAAATTGTGAAAACATTTAACGGAGATGAGATTTCTGTATCTTCCTATATAAAATATTATTTCGCCGTATCAAAACCAGGATTTAAGTCTTTAATCGGTCTCGTAAAACTTATCGTTATGCAATTTTTAAGAAAACTTGGATTTGGCGGCATGACTATTTATGCGATAAAGACATAATTATTTCAATATGTTATTTTTGTATCTATTAAGTCATTATTTTTAGAAGGTTATATGAAAAATGGTATCTTTTTTGTAATTAGGAATTTATGATTTATTTTTAGTTAGTAACCCCAAACTATTCTATCAGTAGTTTTATACACACATTCGAATTGTGTTCCTACTGCCTTTGCGATGTGGACAATTCCAGTATCTGGTGCATAAACTTTTTTGGCAAATCTCACTAATTCAACAAGTGTGAGTAAATCTGTTTTTCCAGTTAGATTAACAACGTCGTGGTCATCAAAGATCTTATTTCGAAAAGAGTCTGACATTGAACCAGTTATCACAAATTTTACATTTTTATTTAATTTCATAAAATTAATAACTTCGTCATTTGTTAAATTTTTTTCTTTTCTTCCGGAGCACGGATTTATTATTATAAATTTATCTTTTTCAAGTTTATTTTCTTTTATTATTTTTAACGCAGTTTTCTTTGCTGTTTCATCAATATATATGTTTGTTTTTTCAAAAATTTTTTTGCAAAATGGTTCAATTAAACTTAAATTTTGTTTTATCATGTGTTTATTTGAATTGTAATTCACAATTTTATTTAACAAGAATCCTCCTCCTCTACATCCATACCCAATACTATATGCCCTAGTACAAGATGCGAGGTAATTGTTTCGTGGATCACCATGCATTTCAAATATTAAATCGTATTTTTCTTTTTTTATATCTTTTACAATGTCTTGAAATTTTTTGTTTTTGTCTGTTTCACGTTTCATAAACCAAGAAGCATCATAAGTAATTATTTTATCAACATAAGGATTGTTTTTAAGAAGCGGTGCAGTAAGTGTTTTACAAAGAACATGTATTTCACAATTTTGATAATTTTTTTTCCACGTTTTAAAACATGGAGTAGTCATAACCATATCGCCAATGTGCTCAAGTCTGATAAATAGGACTTTTTTAAATTTTTTAGGTGTCTTTACAAATTTTTTCCAGAAAAATAATATATTTCCTAAAACATCAATCGTTGCGAGCATTGGAACAAAATACTTTTTTACGAGATACATTTAAACCCTCTATAAATTCTTTTAAAGTATCTAAATATCATAAGATATATAAATGCATATGTAGCCTTCTAAATCAGGGGGTTTTATATGGAATTATTTCAATATTTATTGATTTTATTTGTATTGTTTGTTACGTCTAGGGTGTTTTTACAGTTTAAAGACAAAAAGATAGGTGTTGGTCAATTTCTTTTTTGGTTGTGTTTATGGTTAGTAGTGCTTTTATTTGGGATATTTTTCCCTTACCTTTGGTTCGTATCAAATATATTGGGAATATCGCGTCTTGCCGATGTATTTGTTTATGGTAGTATCGCGTTTTTGTTCTATTTAATGTATAGAATATACATGAAAATAGAATCACTTGAACAAGAAATTACTAAGCTTACAAGGGCTATTGCTTTTGAAAATGATAAATATAAAGTTAAGAAAAAATAATATTTTTATATGAATTTTTATATATTAAGGTTGACATTATGGAATCTTTTGCAAAAAAACTTCGAAGTAAAATTGTTCACTCAAAGATATTTGCACAAAGAACTCTTGGCTATGTTGCAATAATGAATACAGTAATTTTATTGTATCTTTTTTTATCTGACATAAAGAAATATGGTATTTATATTGACATACAAAAATGGTTTATTCCAATACTTCTTACAGGAGCAGTTCTTTTAGTATTTATTGGATATTTAGAGGATAAGTTAGGTTTTTTTGAACAAGAAAATAAAGCAATAAATGAAAGGGTACCGCAAACACAAGAAATTCTTAAACGACTTGATAGAATAGAAGAAAAACTTTCAAAAAAGAAATGATTATATGATTAGTGAGATGTTTCCAATGAAGACAAAAGACGTTGATTTTGAAAATTTTCATGTTCTGGTTATAGGAGAAGCAATGCTAGATGAATATATTTATGGTGACACATCAAGAATTTCTCCTGAAGCACCCGTTCCTGTTGTAAAATATCAAAAAACAACATACAATTTAGGAGGCAGTGCAAATATTGCACAGAATATTGCAAATTTAGGTGCAAAAGTAGAGATTTTCACTTTTGTTGGCGATGACGTTAATAAAGATAAATTAATTTCTATTTCAAAAGATAAAAACATAGGTATTATTCCGGTAATACTTTCTCGTCCAACAATAGTTAAAACTAGAATAATGGCAAGAAATCAGCAGATTTTAAGAATAGATTATGAAGATGATGCGGATTTATTCGGTATGGAAGAAAAAGAAGTTATTAAAAAAATAACAGCCATCACAAAAAAATATGATGCGGTGATTCTTTCTGACTATAACAAAGGTATTTTTACAAAAAATATTTGCGATGCTATTTTTACACATTTTAAAGGAGTTTTTATTTTGGCAGATACAAAACCAAAAAAGATGGATTTATTTAAAAAAGCAACTTTGATAAAATCTAATTTTTCGGAATTTAAAGAGTTTTTAAGAATAAGAAATATATCTGTAGATAATACGGATGAAGATATAGAGAATGTAAGAAAAACGATACTCGATAATTTTAATTCATATCTTCTTACGAGAAGCGAAAAAGGTATTTCATATATTTCAAAAGAAAAAATTGAACATATTCCTACAAATGCAAAATCTGTTTTTGATGTTACAGGGGCAGGAGATACGGTAACAGCAACTTTTATTTTGGAATATTTAAGAACAAAAAATATCGAACTTTCAATGAGATTTGCAAATATTGCAGCAGGAATAGTAATTTCGAAATATGGTTGTATACCTATTACTAAAAAAGATTTATTTTTAGAAGAACAAAAAGAAGAAAGAAAAATAATTTCAGATTATAATGAGTTAAAACAAGTAGCAGAAAATTTAAAAAAACAAGGTAAAAAACTAGTTTTTACAAATGGGTGTTTTGATATATTACATTCGGGTCATACTAAATATTTAAAAAAAGCAAAATCATTAGGAGATGTTCTTTTTCTTGCATTAAATGACGATGCATCAGTCAAAAGATATAAAGGAAAGGATAGACCAATAATAGATGAAAATTCTAGACTTACCTTGATGAGTGCGCTTGAAAGTGTCGACTATGTTTTTTTGTTTCATGAAGATAACCCAACAAAAGTAATTAGTATTGTAAAGCCTGATTTTCATGTGAAAGGTTCAGATTACACAGAGAATATTCCAGAAGCAGATGAAGTTAAAAAACACGGCGGAAAATTAGTATTCATAAATTTAGAAAAACAGGAAGAAGGTAGTAAAGTATCCACATCTCAAATAATTGAAAAAATTGTTAAAGTTTATGGTGGCAATAATGGTAAAAAATGAAAAAATTAAAGTCATGATTACTG
The DNA here is from genome assembly GCA_041661165.1 of Candidatus Woesearchaeota archaeon. Taxonomy (GTDB): domain Archaea; phylum Nanobdellota; class Nanobdellia; order Woesearchaeales; family JBAZVA01; genus JBAZVA01. Next base: position 24,581 of record JBAZVA010000004.1, read on the forward strand.
ATTCTATATTTACAAAACAAAACCTTGACGTTGACAAAATAGAGTTAATTGCAAACAAAATAATTTCTATGTATAAAAAAGGAGGAAAACTTCTTATCGGGGGAAATGGTGGATCAGCGTCGGATGCTCAACATTTTTCAGGAGAACTTTTAGCAAGATTTAAGACAGAAAGAAAATCTTTGCCTGCAATAGCACTTCATACTGATACTTCGACATTAACAGCGTGGTCAAATGATTATGATTTTAATTCATATTATGCAAGATTGATTGATGGTTTTGGAGAGACAAAAGACATTTTTTTTGCAATATCAACTTCTGGTAATTCTAAGAATTTAATTGCCGCTTTGAAGAAATGTAAAGAAAAAGGAATTTATTCAATTGGACTTTTGGGAAAAGACGGTGGTGAAATGAAAGTTTTGTGCGATATGTTTATAATAGTTTCATCAAACGATACTCCAAGGATTCAGGAATCGCATATCTTGATTATTCACATTATTTGTCAATTAATTGATGATGTAATAATATCTTAAGAAATTTAAAATTAAGGAATTTAAAATGGCTGCAATCAACTTAATAAAATTCATCGATAAGTACGTTGGAGCAATTCTAATTAGTATTCTACAGTTTTTCACTTCAAAAAAACAAATAAGTGCTAACGATAAAAATGTTCTTGTTGTACGTATATGGACGTTAGGTGAAAGTCTTTTAGTAATTCCAATATTAAAAAAATTAAAAGAAAAAGGTTATCATGTTACAGTATTGGTATCAAATAGAAGTAAATTAGTTTTTGAAAGACTTAATTTTGTAGACGAAATATTGTCTTTAGAGAAAAAAGCAGATTTGTTAAAAAGTTTTAAAAAATATGATGTCGCAATTGATACGGAACCTTATGAAAATATTTCTGCATTGTTATCTTGGTTTTTTGCAAAGAAAACTATTGGTTATGGTGGATTATTTAGAGATAGGATGTATTCACACAAAATAAAATACGATGATAGTATTCATACTTCTACTATGATTGCAAAACTTTTAGAACCATTTAATATTCGTTTTATTCCTAAAGAACTAATTCCTATAAAATTTACAAAAAATGAAAAAGAAGAAATGGATGTTTTGTTAAAGAAAAAATTTATATCAAAATTAGGTCATGGTAAAATCAATAAAAAAATAGTGGGTATACATGCAAGTACTGCAGAAAGTTCTCCTTGGAGAAGTTGGAAAAAAGAAAGATTTGCAGAGTTATCTGACAAATTAACTAAAAAAGGGTTTATTGTCATTTTTACAGGTTCAAAATCAGAACACTCTTATAACGAAAAAATATTATCTATTATAAAAAACAAGGAAATCGTTTTTAATTTTGCGGGAGAAACTACTTTGTATGAATTATCATATCTTTTAACAAAATGCGATGTTTTTATTTCAAATGACACTGGCCCTATGCACCTATCGGCAAGTATGGGTACAAAAACCATAGGTCTCTTTGGGCCAAATTTGCCGGAGAGATTTTCTCCTCTTGGAAAAAATAATGTCGCAATATATAATTCTTCAGAATTATCTTGTTCTCCATGTATTAATGTTCATAAAGGAGAATTTAAAAATTGTAAAATAAATGGAAAATGTATGGATTTAATTACTGTAGAAGATGTTTATGACGCTGTATTGAAATTATTAAAAATGTAAATGTATTAGTGTATAGGTGAAAATTGTGAAAATATTATTATTTAAGATTGGTGCTTTAGGCGATATTTTAATGACTACTCCAGTTATACGTCAATTAAGAAGAATGTACCCGGATGCGAAAATTGATTATATGTGTGGGAAAAGCTTCGTTTCTGTTCTTGGTGGTAATAAGAATTTAAATGAGGTAATTCCTATAGATGAAAATATTTTTTTGAAGAAGAATTTATTTGGAATACTTTCTATTTCTAATATGATAAAAAAGAAAAATTATGATGTTATTTTAGTATTTGATAAACATTGGATATTTTCATTTCTCGCAAAATTATCAGGCGTAAAGAGAAGAATTGGTTTTTCTCGTTTAGGTAAGGAAGGTATGTTTTATACTGATAAAGTTGTTTATGGTCCTGTGAAGCACGAAGTACATTATTATCTTGAGTTATTATCAAAGTTAATAGGTGAGAAAAATTTGAACTACAAAGATATTAAACTTGATTTTTTCTTAGATAAAAAAACAATTGATAGTATGAAATCATTATTAAAGTTAAAGAAAATATCAAATTTTGTTATTTGTGCAAATTTTGGCGGGGATAATGCTGGCGAGAAAGGAAGTATAAGAAAAATGCCTGACGATTTGTTTAAAAATATACTTGATAAACTTTCAAAAAACAACAAAATTATTTTGCTTGGTGGAAAAAACGATTTTGATTATTGTGCTAAATTTTCAGATGGTAAAAGAATTTTTAATCTTGCAGGTCTTTCTATAAGAGAAAGTATTGTAATCATGAAATTTGCAAAGCGTATTTATACGACAGATTGTGGCACTATGCACATGGCTGCAACTGCTAATGAGAATATTACTTGTTTTTTTGGTCCGACAAATCCTAAAAGAAAAGCTCCGTTGGTAAAAGGACTTAAAGTTTTTTGGTCCGACCAAGATATTTATGATGAAGATTATGAATTGTTCGGGAAAATTCCGAAGGAAAAGAATTTTTTTATTAAAGTAAAGTTTGACGATATTAGAATCGTTTCTTAAGATAATTTTTAATATGGATTATATCCGGTAGGGTGTTTTTTTGTCCATAATAATACATCTTTAATTATGTTTTGTAGGTTGTTCTCTGCAGACCATTTTAAAACATTTTTTGCTTTTTGAGAATTTCCAAAAATTATTTCCGGATCTCCTGTTCTTCTTGGTTCGAACGAATAATTAATTTTTTTACCTGTTTGTTTTTCAAATTCTTTTATTATTTCTAAAACAGAATAGCCTGTATTTGTACTTAAATTGAAAATATCAAAATTAATATCTTTATTATTTTTTAAATATTTTAATGCTAATATGTGTGCTCTTGTAATATCATCGATGTGTATGTAATCTCTGATACAAGTTCCATCAGGAGTATTATAATCATTACCGAATATTTTTAATTCGTTTTCTTTTTTTGTATGAACATTTAATATTTTTGGTATTAAATTTAAACTTACAGATGGATCTTCTCCAATTTCTCCAGATTTATCAGCACTACATACATTAAAATATCTTAGTACTATTCCTCTTATTTTTTTTAACGTTGAATGGTATTTTATTAAATATTCTCCTATCAATTTTGATTCTGCATAAGGGCTTTCTGGGTGAAGAAATGATGATTCTATAACAGGATTACTAACTGGGGTTCCGTAAATAGAACAACTAGAAGAAAAAATTACATTAGTTGTTTTTCCTCTAGAAATAGATTCTAATAAATTATTAAGACCATATACGTTATTTTCATGATATTTTTCTTCTTGTTTAACAGATTCTCCTGGATTTTTGTATCCTGCAAAATGTATTACTGTTTCTGGTTGATGAATCTCTATGCATCTGTCAGTGTCTTTTATTTTTCGTATGTCTCCTTTAAAAAAAGTAATATTTGTTTTAGTGAATTGCTCGATAACTTGTTTTGATTGTAGATATCCTCTTTCTAAGTTGTCAAATATGATAGGATTATATCCTTCTTCAATTAATAATTTAATCATATGACTTCCTATATAACCACATCCTCCAGTCACGAGTATTTTTCTTTTAGTCATATTTTATCACATTATTTATTATCTGTCTGATGTGGTTTTATATTATTTAGTAGGGGCCATAATTCCTCTTAAAGAATAATTATTTGTACCCGTACTATCTATGTAAAAAACCATATTACTATACCAATTACTAAGAAAACAAGTTCTCAATAACGAAGAGTTTCCATTTAAATGTTTTAAAAATCCTTTTGGAGATAATAAATATATCCTGGCGCCAGAAGGTAATATTTTTTTTCCTTCTCCGTAAATTACATTTACTAATTGTTTTGGCGCAGATTTAACTAATATTGAAAAAACATCTTCTTGTTCATCTTGTGCGAATTTGTTTAAATTTAATTTAAGATTTGCATTCTCTTTATAATATTCAGTAATTTCTGCAGATGGATAATAATTTCCAGACGATTTTAATTGTTTGCAAGCAGATTCGAAAATATTTATATCAAATATTGGACTATTTTCTCCTATATATAGAGATTGATGACTATTTTCATTTGTATATAAGCCATAATTATTTGTATAAAACCATTTTTCTCTTAATTCTTCATTTAGAACTCTTTCTTCCGAAATTTCTCTGGAACTTCTTACCGAGTTAGTGACGAATTTTGGTATGGTGTCAATTAAACATCCTTCTAAATTCTCTAATTCTTGAAATTTTCTTGGTTTTGAGAGCATTGATATTATTTTTATTTTATTCATTTTTCATCACTGTTCTGTTTTGATATGATTATATTATTAAGCAAAACATTACAATATTTATAATAATTTTGGTTATTTAAAAATTATCGACAAAATATTGTCTATAGATTGTTTTTTAAATATGGTGGGTTATTTATATTTTATGAGAACAAATTTTTCAGACCCTAATTATCAAAAAAATATTATCGCAGTAGCTACAGATATAAGAGACATCTCAAAATTTTCTAACTATTTAGTAAGCGATATATTTGTAACTGAAAATTTTACGCTAAAAGAAATAAAATATTGTTTCTCAAAATCGAATCCCTCTTTTTATCTTGCAAGAATTTATGGAATCAAAGAAGCAGTAATTAAAACAATTGGAAATAGAATTCCTTTAATTTTGATTGAAATTCATTTTGCAAAAAATTCTATAGATGTTACTATTTTATCAAACGAACCTTTTTCCAAAGACAATTACAACGTATCTCTATCTCGTAAAAAAACGACCGTTACTTGTGCTGTTGTACGAACAAAACAAATTATAAAAAAAGTACTTTTCTTTGACAGGGATGGGGTATTAAATGAAGATGTTGGTTTTGCATACAGAATTGAGCAATTTAAATTTGTTGACGGAATTGTAGAAGTTTTAAGTTATCTTAAATCGAAAGATTATCTTTTCATTGTTGTGACAAACCAAGGAGCAATTGCTGATGGTAAATATACAGAAGATGATATGCATAAATTTAATGACTACATGCAGGATGAATTTAGAAAACATAATATAGACTTCAAGAAAATTTATTATTGTCCTCACTCAAAACACGAAGGAAAATGTACTTGTAGAAAACCAAATATTGGAATGTGGAAACTAGCAAAAAAAGAATTTAATTTGTCAGATGAAGATATGATGAATTCATGGACTGTTGGAGATAAACTTGCAGATTGTGTCGGTGGGAAAAAAGCAGGTACAAAAACAATTCTTGTAAAATCTAATTACAATCCAGAAAATCCAAACGATTCATCTGTCGATTATTTTGTTGATGACGTAAAGGAAATCAAGAACATTATTTTACAATAGTGCGTTCAAAGTCAATATTACCGGCCTTGCATGTATTGTTAATAATTGTACTAAAATAATTGCTTATTCTAAAGAATAAATTTTGTAGCTGAATACTGTTCTGCTTGCCGGTAATATATTTTCTAGATGCTCTTCATTTCGTAGCAACAAATATAAATACTAATTTACTAAGAATTCTTATCTGGTGAACTTTAGGACTATTTCTATATTATTAAAATAATTTTTGTATATTGGCGGTGACGAAAAATGGTAAAAATTGCAATTATTGGTGGCTCGGGTCTTGATAATCCTGATATTCTAAAAGACGTAGAAGAATTAACTGTAGATACAAAATATGGTTCTGTGATACTTAAGGAAGGTTATATTGATGATGTCAGAATTTATATTCTTTCTCGTCATGGTAAGAATCACGAAACTACACCTTCAAACGTTAATTACAGGGCAAATATTCTAGCACTAAAAAAGTTAGGGGTCACTCATATCTTGGCTGCAACTGCGGTAGGTTCGCTTAAGAAAGAAATAAAACCGGGTCACATAGTTTTTCCTGCGCAGTATATAGATTTTACAAAAAAAAGGCAATTAACATTTTTTGATGATGTTGTAGTTCATACTTCACTTGCAGATCCATATTGTCTTGCATTAAGACAATTAGCATCAAAGGTTGCAAGAGACTTAAAGATTCCGCATCACAATAATAGAACACTTGTAACAATTGAAGGTCCACGATTTTCAACACGTGCAGAAAGTCATATGTTTAGAAAATTAGGTGCTGATGTAATTAACATGTCAAATGTTCCAGAATCTCAACTTGCAAGAGAAGCAGGAATGTGTTATCTTACAATTGCGATGTCGACAGATTACGATTGCTGGAAAACAAGTGAAGAAGCAGTAACATTTGAAATGGTTCTTGAAATTATGAAAAATAATGCAAACAAAGTTATTGCGTTAATAAGAAAAATGATTCCTTTGATAAGAGACGTTGATTGTGGTTGTTCTGCAAATGTCCATCCATCTATTTTAATATCTTTAGCAGAGAAATCAAGTGAAGATATATCTGAAGATTTTTGTAGTACTTCAAAATTTGGAAAATTTTTAAATGGTGACACTTCAAATAAAAATTCAAGCGAAGAAATTAAATCCTTCATTAGAACAATTCCAAATTTTCCAAAAAAAGGAATAATGTTTAGAGATGTAACGACTCTTTTCAAAAATAAAATGGGATTAAAACTTTCAATTGATGCGTTGGCAGAAATTTATAAAGATAAAAAAATAGATAAATTCGTTGGAATAGAATCGAGAGGTTTCATCTTAGCATCCGCGCTTGCCTATAAATTAAACGCAGGAGTTGTTCTTGCAAGAAAGCCAAATAAATTACCCGGAAAGAAAATTTCACAAGAGTATTCTCTTGAATATGGAAAAGATAAACTTGAAATGCACACAGATGCAATATCAAAAGGAGAAAATATTGTTATTATTGATGACCTTATTGCAACTGGCGGAACTGCAAAAGCTACAGGAAAATTAGTAGAAAAACTTGGCGGGAAAATAGATTCTTTTGCATTCGTTGTCGACCTTCCTGATTTAGGTGGAAAAGAAAAATTAAAACCACATAAGGTTTATACTATTGTAGAATTTGAAGGGGACTAATTTATATTTTTTAATTTTGTTTTTTATATTTTTATTTATCCAATCTATATTATATTTTTATTTTTTTACTAGATGCCCATCCCTAAGTAAATCATTTACAGTCTTTACAGGCTGGAATGTTTCTATTGGTGCATCAACAAATATTGTGATAAAATCTTCTGTTGCACCGTTCCATAGTCCAGGAAGTTCCAGTGCTAAAATATCTTTTCCTTCATGAGATTTTGCAGAAATAAAACACGAATCCCAATTGATATAATTGTTTAAATCAAAAAATTCTCCTTTGTAATCTTTAAGATACATTGTTAAATTCACAGGATTAAAATGAGTTCCGCCTTTCATGTGCTGATTATTTTTCCCGTTTTCTGCTTCTGCTTGTTCTGCAATTCTCAGATAACTAAACCCGTCTTTTGACATTACAAAAACAGGCCCCCCTCCGGGCTCTCCATCGTTACTTACCATTTGGCAGACTTTTATTGGACGATTTATTTTACTAAACAATATCTTGTATTGTTCATCTTCATTCAATTTAAAAAATGTATTTGGTACTTTTATACACAAATCTTTTTCTAAAAATTCTGTAGTGTCTTTAATAGATATTTTTTTATTGAGAATTAAATTAATGACATTTGAAATTTTTTCATGTAATAATTTCGTGTATCCAATATTTGCAAGTATATTCTCACAAACTAAATCTTGCATATCTTCTTTTGGAATATTGTCTATGTTTTTTAATATTGCTATTTCTTCTTTTAAATTATTTACATTATTAATTAAAGAACCGTGTCCCCCCATTCTTAAAATAAGTTTTCCATTCTTATCTCTGGAAGGTAGTTTGGTTTTAACATCAAGCGCGATTGTATTTGTTGCAGGATCTTGAAAAGAATAATTTATTTCAATTTGATATTTGTTATATTTCTTCTTTACTTCTTTGATTCTTTCGATAGCGATTTTTTCGTGTTCTGGTGAGAATGTAAAATGATATTTTGTAATTCCACACGCTATTCCTTCAACAATTTGTTCTTCAAATGCATCTCTTATATCTTCTTCTGAATATTTGTGAAATTTGATGAATGCTTTTGGTTTATTAGAATAATCAAGTCCGTCTTCTGTAAGTATAAAAGAAATTATTTGCGAAATATCGTCGTATCTTGTCAATCCTTTCTTTTTGAATAATTCGATAAGTTCGTCATAGAAAGCGAATTTTGAGATATTTGAATGAAAATGCGTTACAAAATTGTAAACCTCTAAATCTATTTTTTTAATGTCTTCTAATGAAAATCTATCTTTTTCTTGATGGTAAAAGTGAAGTTGCTTAAACATTCTTGATGCTGCACCACTTGCAGGATTAAATTTTATAACATGATTTTGTTTTATTTCATGTTTGCCTTTTTTCATATAATTTTCAAATTCTTGATCAGAAAATTTCTGTATTCCACCATTTTCGATAGTTGCAGAATTTTGAATATTTACAAATTGCACTCCTTTTAGTAGAATCTCATATTCTCGTTTTGCACTAGAAACTGTTTTATTACAAGACTCAAGCGTTTTTATGTCCTCTTTTGTGAATATTTCTTGTTCCACTATTATTCATCCCTTTTTACTTAAAATAATAAAAAATACAATTTACTTAAAATAATAAAAAACACAAATTCTATATAAATTTATTCTAAAATTATGGTTCTGTCCGAAGTCTTTAGTGGCCTTGCTTGAATAGCGCAAATAATGGTACAAATTCAATTACGTGATATAAAGAACCAATTTGATAGTAAGACTGTTTTGCGTGCCACTAGACTTTTCGGACAGAACCGCATTATATGTAAAGGCTGATGAAAATAATTCAAATGGTGCTTCAAATTCTTCTTTCTCGATATTCTTCTAAAATAACGTCCATAAATACCCCAACTTTTATAAAGGGCTTTTTATTCAGTTATAATATGTCAAAAGTTAAAAAAACTATTGAAGAAAGTGTACAGGTTGAAGGGTCTACTTTGGAAGAAAAGAAAGTAAAACATCCAAAAAAACCAAAAGATTCTACACAAAAGAAAGAAAAATCACTTCATACGGAAAAGAAATCAACTCATTCTGAAGAAAATGTTGCTTCTAATCAAGTTCATCACGTTGAAAAACAAGAGAAAGTTGAAAAAAAGATACTTGCTCCGGAAATTAATATTGGTCTTGTAGGTCATGTTGATCACGGAAAAACTACTTTAACAAAGTCACTTTCAGGTGTATGGACGGATACTCATTCCGAAGAAATAAAACGTGGTATTACTATTCGTTTAGGTTATGCTGATGCAATATTTTACAAGTGTGACAAATGCCAAAAATATGGTGTAAAAGAAAAATGTTCATGCGGGCATATTGCGCACGTTCTTCGAAAAGTATCCTTTGTTGATGCCCCTGGTCACGAAACTTTGATGGCAACCATGCTTGCAGGTTCCAATATAATGGATGGTGCTTTGCTTTTAATTTCAGCAAATGAAAACTGCCCTCAGCCGCAAACAAGAGAACATTTGACAGCTCTTAAAATAATGGGAATTAAAAAAATTGTTATTGTTCAAAATAAAATTGATTTAGTTACAAAAGAAGAAGCGATAATTAATTATAATAAAATAAAAGAATTTGTTAAAGGTAGCGTTGCAGAAAATGCACCGATTGTTCCTATTTCTGCAATTCATAATGCTAACATGGATAAGTTGGTTGAGGCAATACAAACAGTAATTCCTACACCAATACGAAGTGATAGAGATGAATTAATGATTCATATTGCACGTTCTTTTGACATAAATAAACCAGGTTCTGATCCTACTAAAGTAATAGGTGGTGTTCTTGGTGGAACAGTGGTTTCTGGAATTCTTAAAGTTGGAGAAGAAATAGAAATACGTCCTGGAAAGAAAGTTGAATTCGAAGGAAAAATTTCATATAAACCAATAACTACAAAAGTAATGGGTCTAAAAACCGGTGGACAAGATGTACAAGAAGTTCATCCAGGTGGTTCAATAGGAATTCTTACAGGTCTTGATCCTTCAATTGTGCGTAGTGATATGATGACAGGTTCAGCAATAGGTCGAGTTGGAAAATTACCTCCTACATGGAACAGCTTTTCGCTTGAAACTCATTTGCTTGAGCGTGTAGTTGGTTCAAAAGACGAACTTATTGTAGAACCGATAAAATTACATGAACCTTTGATGCTTAATGTAAATTCTGCAGCAACCGTAGGTGTTGTTATGGAACTAAAAAAGGGTATTATTTTTACAAGATTAAAACTTCCAGTTTGTGCAAACGAAGGAAGTAGAGTAACTATTTCTAGAATGGTGGGAAACCGTTGGAGATTAATTGGTTACGGAAATATTAAACAGTAATTTTTCTCTTTAAAAATATTTAATATGAAAATCGATTAAACTTTTTACCAGCAAGCAGAGTCCTCGTAGAGGTAGCCAAGTGCAACGCGGCTATGTATGCATTATTTCTACTCCAGTTCCAATCGTCACATATAATCTACACAATTATTAGCATGACATATCAAGACTAGTAAAAATTTTCTGATGAAGTACAAATGAAATGTCGTCTATTTACTTTTTTTTTGAATGTCAATAATATTTGCAATTATTGTTTTTCTTCCGATGTCCATAAGTTCTTCTTTTTTAAAAGAACCCCATTCTCCAGTTTTTGTAAGGAATACTATTTTTCCTTCCTTATTGACAAACGTTCTAAAATCTACACGAAATTTATCATTATCCGATAAGCTATAAACAATTTCACGTATAAATTTTGTTTTTTGATATGCTAATTTCAAAGATTTTGCAATGTCTTTAAACATTTCTTCTATTTCCTTATCATAAACCATATTATCACCCATAATTTAATCAGCAGGTATGCAAAAATTTACTTTTCTTTTAAGAACCTTGTAAAACAATAACGTCATTATGTTTGATGAGAAAACTATAATCACGGTAAAGAATTGTAAAATTGCAAATACTGAAAGCGCTGTTAAATAAGGATAGTATTCTCTTATTAGGTTGAACAATTCTTTTATTTTTTCAAATTTTCCAGACTCTCCTTTGATTTGTTCATCAATTTGGTCACTTATTTGGCTTTCAACACTTGGTCTGTTGTCAATTAATATTTGTTTACATGTTGGTGAATTTGAAAAACTATTTTCAATAGAATCTAGAATAGAATACGTAAAAGTCATACTTGCATTTTTTTGTTGTGCCATCATAACAGTATCTAAATTATTTACATCAATTTTTTGATCGGATGTTGTGGAAAGTATATTATTTATTTCCATATCTGCATATGATGTATTATTTACAAGTGTAAATATTATTACAAGCGATATTGTTAAATTTATAATTAGCATTGCTTTTCCAACTGCGTGATTTGTAATGTAGCTAATAGATAATTTTTTAAAAATGTGTTTATCTTTTGAAACGAGATATTCAATTACAAAATATGAACAAAGAATACCCATTCCAAACATTCCATTAAAAAAGAATGTGCCTACAATTCCAAGTACTGGGGGAATTATGAAAAAGAAAACTTTTTTCTTATCTTTTATTAGTGAAAATAATATAGTTGCTGCAAATGAGATTGATAAAAATAATACTCCCAAAAATAAATACATTATATTTATTGCGATTGTATGAGTCGCTATACTTCCAAACGTAGTTATTGGAGTCAAAAAATGATTAAATGTGAGTCCCATCCTTCCAAAGAAGAAGAATGCTATTATTCCAAAAAGTACTGCGGTAATTATGAAACTAGTTTCTTGTGTTGTGTGATGTGGTATTGTTAAAGTTTCATCATTCTTTTTATTTTCTTTAGTTTTTTTCATTTTAACTCACATAGTTTTATATTTATTTTTTTCATAATTACATTCTTTCTGGCACATTTATACCTAGAATGTGCATTCCATTCTTAATAACTGTTGTGATTTGCAAAATAAATATCAATCTTGCATTTTTTACGTCATCGTATGCTTTAAGTATTGTTACGTTATCATAATATTTGTTAAACATTTGACACAAATCAATCAAATATCTACAAAGAATTGATGGCTTATTGTTAAGTATAACTTGATTTAGAACAGAATTGAAATCTGACAATTTCTTTACAAGGTCATATTCACTTTTTTCGGTCAAAAATTTGGAATCAAATTTCTTTTCAATTTTTGCGTCTTCTTTTCTTAATATTGATTTTATTCTTGCATAAGTATATTGGATATAAGGTGCAGTTTCTCCTTGAAAATCTAAAACTTTGTCCCACTCAAAAACAATATTATTTAATCTGTCGTTTGATAAATCTCCAAATATAATTGCTCCAATTCCTACAATTTCAGCAATATCTTCTTTATTTTTTAAGTCAGGAGATTTTTCTTGTATTATTGATAGTGCTTTATTACTTGATTTATCAAGAACTTCTTTTAGAGGAACTATGTTTCCTTTTCTAGTTGACATGTCTGAATCAGGAAACGAAAGTCGTCCAAAATCTACATGCACAAATATCTCTTTATTTTTCGCATCAAGTAATTCCATTACTTTAAACCATTGTTTAAAATGAAAGCCTTGTGCAATATCAGTAAGATATAATACTTTAGTTGGATTATATGTTTTTAATCTATACATTCCTGCTGCTATATCTCGTGTTCCATAAAGTGTTGCCCCATCACTTTTTTTAAGTAAACATGGTGGCATTTTTTCTTTTTCATCGAATTTAACTACAAGTGCACCATCATCAATAGTTGTAAGTTTATGTTCTTCTAAAGTTTTTAGTGCACTATCAATGTAAGGTATGTAATACGATTCTCCTTTTACTTCATCAAAAGAAATATCAAGACGTTTGTATATTGAATTATACTCTAAAAGAGAAATATCAATAAATATTTTCCACCACATTATTGCACGTTCATTGTTATCTTCGATTTTTTTAAACCATAATCTTGATTCTTCTTCCATTTGTTCTACTTCTTTTTCTTTTCCTTCTAATTTTAAATCGTCACATAGTTTGTGATAACGTACATATAATTCGTTTAGAAATAATATTCCTTTTTCTTGCAATTCATTTGGATTTGACCATTTTTCTGAAGCCCATATTAACTTACCGAATTGTGTGCCCCAATCTCCTAAATGATTTACTCCTACAGTTTTGTAACCTAAAAATTTGTAAGAATTATATAGAGATTGTCCTATGATAGTAGAACGTAAATTATGTATTCCCATATTCTTTGCAACATTTGGTCCAGAATAATCAATAACTATTGTTTTGTCTTTTTTATCTTCGCTTCCAAATTTATCTTTTTGTCTTTGAATATCTGATATTACGTCATGAATAAATTTCTCTCTATTAATGAAAATGTTAACATATGGTCCAGAAATTTCTGCTTTTACGATTATGTTTTTATTAGTTAATGCATCTATTTTTTCTTTTAATTCTTTTGCAAAATCAAGCGGTGATTTTTTTGATTGTTTAGCATATACAAAGCAAGCAATAGCATAATCTCCCATTAAAGAATTAGGAGGTATCGTAAGTGTAGAATCTAAAAAGTCTGGAACTATTTCTTTTAATATTTTTATTATATTTTCTTTTACGCTCATATTATCACACAATTATTCTTTAAATCCTATATATGTAAAATCCGACTTGATTTATATTATTAACCCTTAAGGATTTTGTATCCTTCAATCTTCTCTTTTGCAAAATCGCTTTTAAGTAAATATTCTATTAGTTTTTTTGGAACTCTGAATTCTCTTTTTACATACGCTTGCCATTTTCCTTCCTTTTCAAAAGCATCAGGATTTACATCTATAAATCGTTTTACATGTTCTTTTTCTTTTATAGGAGGACCTATTCTTAAAACTGTTTCTGTTAAAACTTCATCGCTAACAACAAAATAAATATGTGCCTGTTTTCTGTATGTGAATTCAAATCCACTGTCAGATAAGTCAAAATTATTTAGAGTCAATTGTTTTTTTATGTGTTCGTACAATTTCATAACTTTGCATCCTACAATATCTTTTGACCCTTTCTTCTGTTCAACTCTTATTAATATTAATTTAGATTCTTTTGGAACAAAGATAAGTGTTGGATCAAATTCCTGTTTTTCAAACATATTAACATCTTGTGTTTCAATAAATTTCTTTGCAGATTCAATTAGTTTCCTAAATTTGTCTAGTCCAAGTGCAGCCGCGGCATTTCTTGTCGAAAGTATTGGATCAACGACTATAAGCGGAGAGAACGTTTTTGATTCATTTAATTTTGTGAGTGCGTCTTTTTGTGATTTGAAAATTTTTTCAGTGTCAATTAATTCTTTTTCTTTCCAATTTGATGCGGCTTCAATTAGTTTTTCAAATGAACCGTAGTGCGCGACTAAAATATCAATCACGTGTCCGGAAAAACCATTTATGTAACTTTCTGCACCATATACTTGTTGCCCTTTAAAGAATTTTTTTGTAAGTCTGATTTCGTCACAAAGTTTTTCATTCTTTTTTTCTCTTTCTTTAACCCACGTAATATGAAGTGGTGAAATATCTGTCGAGTTTTTCGCATCTTCTGGATTTTTTTCATAAATTGTTGGAACTATTTCGAAATTTATTCCTTCTAATTCAAACTGAAAATAATCTCGCGAGCCATGAACTCGTAAAACGTCTTGGAATGGTAGATTTTTAGAAAGCAACTCAGAAATGTCATCTTTTTCATACTTTTTATCAAATCTTACGAACATATCGCAGTCAAAATCTCCTTTAAGCCACGTATTTTTGGCAAATGAACCTCCAGGTTCAACTTTAGCGTTAATTTTGTTCTTTTTTAATGAATTTAAGATTAAATCTTTCGTATTTTCCACTATTAGAAGTACTCTTTCCTGCTCTTTTTTTGTAGGCTTTATGCTGTTTAGAATAACGTCCCTATATGTTATTTGTCCCATATGTTCCCTTTATTTTATTATTTTTGCTACATATGACCCTCATATCCCTAAATTTATAAGTATTTGTGCTTCGTTTTTGCAAAATTCAGAAATAATAATATTTATAAATGACTTATACTACTTAATAGTCATGACACTAGCGTTACAAACCACAATTGATAACGAACATTCATCTACATTTGAACTGTCTTTAACAAAAGGAGAGCTGATTTCTAGATTCTTAGAATTAGCTGATTTAATCTCATCAAATAAATATAATTATTTTTCTAAAATGTTTTATGTGATTTATCCTTTTAACAAACAAAAAAGTGAAGAATCTATAGAACTATTTTATTCAAAAGCAAGAAGTGTCAAGAACGTTAATTCTCTTGAGGAACTGGCAAAATTTCAAGATTCTGTTTTTCCTATATGTTTTGAAGAAGAAAATTCTGATTTTTTATCTTATCTGAAAAAAAATCCTGCAAATTGTATTCCTATAAATATGACTTTTCTAAATTTGATGGCAGAATCAGAAACATTAAACAAAAAGAGTGCTCAAATTAATATAGTGAACGTAAAACACTTTCTTCCTCATCTAAGATTAAAAATTGACGGAGTATTAACGGATATAACAGAATACGTTAATAATAACAGTTCGTCGATATTTCGTTCTTACCCTTCAGTTGGGGATACATCAAAAGATGCGATATTATCAAAAAATGAGTTTTTAAGCTATCGTCTTTGTTGTTCATTTCAGCCAATTCTAGATAGTAACTATCCAAATAGTGATGATAATTTAACCAATATTGTTTTTAGATATTTTAATAAATCTTTAAGACAAAAAGCAGACATCATATTAGGAAAATGGTAGATTTCTCATCTTTTAACTGTTAATAATGTTTTTTACTAGAAAAGTATATAAACGTTTTAAATTAGATATATCTTATGGGAAATAATGCTGATAATGAAATAAACGATTTTATGGAGTTTACTGATAATTTTATGAATGAACTGAGAGGTTATGCAGAACTTTATAGTAAAGTACATCCTGCTGGTTTTAATAGATTTCTTATGAAATTTTTTAATATTGGAGTTTTGGATGAACCTGATACTTTATCTAATGCAAATAAACTTGAGCGTGTTGACAAGTCTATTCGTTCTTCTTATAAAATATATAAGTCTAAATTAGCAACATTAATTTTAGCAAAATTAATTGACTCAAAACAATATGATACTAATTTATCTCCTGCTCTTGCGGCATCTAAAGTAACAAAAAGAGTAAGTGAGATTGAATATTTTGTGAATAAATTTAATATATCTAAATAATTATTATATTCTGAAAATTAAAGACTTGTTTGCCAGATTAATTTGATTTTTAACTTGTGGCTGCTTTTGTCTTAATGTTTCCATTTTTGCAGAAATTATTTCAAATGAAATTTTAAAAATTAAATTTTTTGTTAATTTTATCTTTACGTAGTCTTAAGTGCAGCAGCAAGCGGCATAATATTAGAAAGAGAATCTTTGACTAATGCATTTGCGAATTTAAGTCCTCCTCCGCCATGTGCAATTATTGTTGCAACTTCTTCAGGAATTGTTACACCTGTATACTGTGACATGTGTCCATTGTGCCATACAATTAATAATCTTAATGTGCTTTCTGTTGTATATACTGTTCCACTTTGAAATGAAAAGAACGGTCCCATTACCATATCGATGATAGGACAAAACATTAAATATGTCATTATGCCTGCCATTACTTTGTCATTTCCTGCAATATTTACCACGATTTCATATTGCTTATCTGTTATTTTTGTTATTCTTGATCTGTTGTCGGAAACAAAATCATATATGTTTAGAAGTTTTTTATTTAATACAACTCTCTCATTTATAGTATTTTCAATTCTGTTTGTTATTTTTCTCATTTCAACTATGTTGTTTCCTGTAATTGTTTTTGTATTATTATCTAATTCATATAGTTTTTTTTGCAAAACGGAAAAAATTATATTGTATGTTGTATTTAATGAAATAATAAAAGAATCACTTCCTATGTCTTCGTATATTTTTTTATTTTTGTTTTTTATCTTTTTTATTTCTTCTAAGAATATTTTTTTAGATTCTTCATTGATATCCTCTGATGCCTTTGAAAATAGATCATCGGAAATTGCAATGAATGTTGTCAACAATAAATCATGATATTCTTTTGCATCCAGTGCACTTATTTTATTGTCAAGAACATTATTTATTTGAAGTATGTTGGAAATATATTGATAATTTTGTGTAAATATTCTTAGAACATGATACATTCTAAGATATGTATCTTTTAGATTGTCTGGTCTTATCTCTGCTATTGAACATTTTTTAAGAATTTTTGTTGATGCGTCTATTATCTTTGGTTTATACGTATTATTTGCATCGTTAATTAATTGCTGACAAAGTTCTTTACTTTTTGCGATATTTTCTAATTTTTTTTGATATTCTTTAAGCGCAAAAACTGATTCTTTTGCTTTCTCTTCTTTACTTTTCCACAAAAATGACATATTTAGAATACATCTTTTTGAATTTATAAACCTTCCACCTAAAGACATAAACTAAGAAACTTGAAATGATAACTCAAAATAAAAATCGTATAAAAGAAGTTTAAAGAAAACAAAAAAAATCTACTTAATTATCTTAAACAAATTCATCTGCGGCTTTATTGACTTGTCTAGTTTTTCAAACTCTTTTCTTGACATTTCAATGACTCCTGACGATTCTTTTCCTGAGAAACAGATTTGAATGCATTCTGATTTTGGACTTTGAAAATCTTCTTGAATTAATACTTCTCTTATTGTTGTTTTATTTTCTACACGGATGTTTGATTCTTTTCCGAATGTTTTTATCTTTATTTGCATATTAAAAACCCCCTATAAATCCCTAAAACGTGATTTGTTATATCTTGATAATTACGAAAGGTATTTATAAAAATGCTTTTAGGCAAGTAGTAGTAAAAATAACTATTCATACAACTAATTTTCGCCATTCTGTTTTTTTAAAAACGTTTCTACCTGCCTTGATTATATTAAGCGAATATTTGTGTTAATTAGAAGCACCGATTGGAACCACACTCTCTAATCTGCATACTATTCTGCGTGCTGGTAGAAACGTTTTAAATACTTTTATCAAAAAAGGTATTCTTTTAAAGGGACGATTTATTTTTTTAGATATGGCAATTTCAATTAAAATAAAAAATAACGATATTTTGTATACTCCTATTAAGGATTCTGCCCAGCGTAGAATGGTGCAGTTTGAGAACAAAATAATAACAGAATTAAAGCGTATTGGTGTAAAAGAAAATTATATTTCTGAGTTTAATAGTCCAAAAATAGCAATCGCTACAAAAAGAGCTCACATTGAGTGGGGATTAGGC
>JBAZVA010000004.1:43049-49626 GCA_041661165.1 Candidatus Woesearchaeota archaeon
TGATAATATTCAATTGGCATTTTTATGTATTAAAGCAGATGTTGATGCAATCTTTAGAGGAGAAATTAGTGTAAAAGATTTTGAAACAAAGTATGTAGAACATGGTGATGTTCATGAGGATAGAAAATGGGCAAGAGAATTTTTAGGAGTTCATCATGAATGTGGCGATATTACTGAAATTAATGCAGCTTACAAAAATTTAGCAAGAAAACATCATCCTGATATGGAAGGAGGCTCTGCAGAAACTTTCAAGAGAATCAATGACGCTCATAAAATTCTAAAAAGAGAACTGGAATAATTTTCTATCTATTATTCTTGTATATTAAGTTCTATGAGAAAACTTCTTAACAAAGAACAGATTAATTACCAAAAATATCATCAGGCCTAATAAACTTCCTACTCCATTTGCAATCATATCTGTAGAAGTGTCTCCCCACGCACCAAGATAAGTATCAGAATCTCCGCTACCAAATTTAAATGCTCCATTACCATATCCGAAAATAACAAATCCGGTGTATTCGCTAATTTCTATCATAGAACCAAAACCCAGTAATGCAAGTATTATTAAAATGCACATTTGAAATTTTAATATTTTATTTTTAAATTTGTATTTATCTAGGCTGATAAAAAATGCAAGTCCCAGGAAAAAAAATCCAAATATGTGAGAATAAAAATCATAATTTCCGTTTAATACACATGCGTAAGGATTACATGCGCCACTGTAATTAAACATTCCTATGGTGTGAGACAGTGCAGCAACTCCTACAAAAAATAATGATGTACTATGAACATATTTTCCATTGTCTAAAAACGTTATTATTGAGAACAGGGCTGCAAGACCAAGGAATTCATAATATTGATATCCTGTTAACAGGTAATGCAAAAATACTATTGAATAGAAAGTTATCCAGCCTATTCCTATCTTTTCAAAATTAGTAGTCATTTTATTCACTGTTCATAATGTGCTTTTCAAGCCTTAGATGAACTTTTATTATTGTTTTAAGAGAATATATAGCTATGTCAGTGTTTTTCCATCATTAGGACATTATTACAACTTTTATGGCTGTTTTAGGACAAATTATCTCCTAAGAATAGGTTAAGAAAACTCAAGAACACTAGTAATTTCTTTAATTAGATTCAATCTTATTGTATATCCGAGGGTTTTTTCCATACTTACTATATAGTTTTCAGAATATTTGATACTTTTGCGAGAGTTTTTGCGAGTGCAAGTTTAAGAAAGATAATACTAAAAGTTATAAATATAAAATATTAAATTATTACCATGAAAAAAATACTTAATCTTACTTTATTAAGAAAATGGTTTGATGAGATTGCATCTGGCAGAAAAACTGAAGAATATCGTGAAATAAAACCATATTGGACAACACGTTTAGAAGGTAAAGAATACGATGTTATTTATTTTAAAAATGGATATAATAAAGATGCCCCATTTATGATAGTGGAATTTAAAGGATTAAAAAAAACTAAAAGAAATAATAAAATTGAATATGCTATATTGTTAGGAAAAATTTTAGATTTGAAAAATTATCCTTGATATTCTTCTATGTTTAAACTTTCTTTTTTTCTCCTTGCTCTAAATAAGTATAAATAGTGAATGTTCAACCTACTTCTTGCTAGCGTAGATATAAAGGCAAAAAGTAAAGTTTTAGAACGTGTTTTAAAAAATAATAAAAGAAATATTAAAAGGGATTATTATTCCCCCTTCATTTTACGGGTTATGACGATACGTTCTTGGCAATGTGCGCAAGGGAAAACAAATGCAGGACAACTTTTAATCTTCCCTGTTTCTTCATCTTCAACTTTTACATTCTTTCGTTTGAAAGGAATAGTAATTTCTCCTGATTTTTTACATTTTTTGCAAGTATAAGTTGCTTCAATCATTAAACCTGCTTCGTATGCTTCTTTTTCTTCCGTATGTCCACATTCGGGGCATTCATATTCAAGAGCTCTTATTTTTGCTTTTTTAGTTTTAGGATCAACTGGTTTTCCCATGAATCCTTTTTTACATTTAGGACAAAGTCCTCTGTATGCCCATGCAGTTGCTCGTCCAACGTCACCGTAAGTTCTTTTTGTAAAATAAACAAGCTCGTCCATAGAATTGGGAATTTTTACCATTTTTATCATACCTCTTTGCATATTTCTTTGATGTTTTTTTCTACTTTTTATCACTTTATTGAGATTTATAATTGTTTTGGTGATATCTCTTCATAAACTTTTTTGTATATTGGTTCAAAACAACTCTTTGCAATATCAATAGTATCTTCAAGTTCCATCATGTTTGGTTTGTAGCCATAATAATTTATGTTGTGTCTCAATCTTCTCAAATTATCAAGAATTTTTATTGGTCTTTTTGTGTTTACATTTAATTTGAAAAGTTCATTAATTTGTTCTATGTGGTCTATTGAACCAACTCCTTTTGAGACTAAAAGTGCGTCTCCTAGCATTCGAAACGATTCATATATATTTCTTATTATTGTAGCTGCAGAATCGTCATTTACAGGTAAAGTTAAAGTGAATTTTATATCTCTTCTTGCTGCTTCAATTATGCTTAACGCATTTTTGTGATCTGGTCTTTTAACTCTTTGCTCTATACTCTCACCTCAAGAAATCCTTCAAGAACTATTCCGTTTGCAACATTTGAAAATAAATTTAAATCGACGTTATTTCTTGAAAATATATAAAGATTGACAGGTACATCTTTTCTATATCCTAATTGCGGAAGTATTCCTAGATTAATTATTTTTGGTTCTTTTCCATCTAAAACTTCAATAGCAATATCAATGTCGCTTTTTTCTGTATCATCTCCTTTTCTATAACTTCCAAAAAGAACAACAGCACTTGAGCTAGGTATTAATTTGTGTATCTCAGATAATATTCCTGACTCATATATCATCATTAAGTTAAATGAAATTTTTTTTGAATAATTGTAAATATGATTTCTATTGCAAGATATTTGCCATATTCTTCCAATTTCTTTAATATTAAGAAAACCTTCATCTTTTAAAATTAAAACAACTTGATTTGCCGTTGTTTTGGAAATCTTTAATGTTGTAGATAATTCAGAAAGGCTTACTGCTAAATTTGGATATGAAAAGAACCAATACATGACTTTGTTATATGCTTCATTTAGTGTATATATCTCAACTTTTTTTAGTTTGTCCATCTATTATGGTAACATTAGCAACTATATAAACTTTTTGGTTACTATATGGTTCTCAAAAAATTCATTTGGTTTCGTTCGTGTCCATACGTTTAATCTCAATCGAAATAGCTTTTTTGTTAATTCTAATATCTCGTGGACATTCTTCAAACTCGAAAGTATTTAATGCACAGTAATCAAGAATTTTTTGCTTTTCTAAATCATCTTGAAAAGAAACAATAACATTTAGTTCAGTAAATTCAGGTCTAACCACATTCAACTTCAAATCAGTAAGTTCTTTTTTAACTCTCAAAACAATCTCCTTCAACTTTGAAACCCTTTCATCACAATTCAAAAGAAATGGTAGTACTTCGGATGATAATTCAGGATATTTACATTCAATTGCAACATCAAGTAAATTGTTCGATGCAATAAAACCGCCGTGTCCTAAATTAAGTGGCTTCCATCTTCCAAATGAGCAAACAATGAAATCAGAATTAGTTAAAGCTAATTCAGCACATTGATCTTCAATAGTCAGCACATTATATTCATGACAGATTTTATTTATTTCAGAAACATCGTTTTTGCAAAAGTATCCTGGAATTCTGTTGAATATAATAAATAAATATTCCCCGGACGAAACTTTCTTTTTCAAATCTTCTAAATCAACAATAGAATCATTAGTATCAACATACGAAACATCAAAACCCATTTTCAAAGCGAATTGATCGTATGTCATCCATCCGCCTTCTTTTTGACATAATACTTTCTTACAATCCGAATTCATCTTAGCACAAATATTATACGCACACTTAATCGCATCATTACATCTATTCGTAAAAGAAATATTTGACTTTCCTGTTTTTTCAAAAAGAATTTTTTTTGCATCCATATAAAAAATAAGAATTTATTTTGTTTTAAATCTTTGTGTTTTATTACTTTTTGGGTTTAATACCTCGAGCTTGCTGCGATATTTTCCAAAAAGTAATATGTCAAAAATGTAATTTTTGATCACACAAAAAAGTTAATATACTTTTTTAGTGTTTGAAAATGTCGGTGCGAAGCAAAAAATTCGAGAATATCCTATCAGCTTGCTGTAGGGATACGAATTTTTAGACATTTTCATTTTATTATTTAATTACTAATGTGGGTTTTTCTATTAATGGAAGATAATGAACATCAATTGTTTTTCTATCCTCAGAATTAACATCGTATATTATTGATATTACTCCCTTTTTAGTCATTTCTTCTCCCACATATGTTTTTTTATTTTTGTTCAAAACATCTATTATGATATTATTAGAATCTCCGGCAGTTACCATTGCAACAGAGCCGTTTGGATGATTTTTAAAAAAACTTTCTTTCACAACATATTCTGTTTTCAATCTTTTTAGTGGAATTAGTTGACCTGATTCTAAAACATAAAACTTAGTTCTACTCATAGAATAATATATCTTTCTTAATTCATCTACGTTTATAGTGTCTCGTACATTTGTATCTTTGGTGGGTTCTTTTTCTAAATATATAGTATTTTCAAATATCTCGTTTGATGATTCTTTAATTACTTTTTCATCTATAGATACATTGTCTTTTTTAGAAAGACTTTCTATACTTCCAATTGAAATTCCTGCCGTTAACAACAGGCATAGCGTTGCCTTCTCAAATAAATTTAGTCCCCGAAAACCCATAATGGGTCAAGGACAAAAGAAACTTATAAACCTTTCTATTTTTACTACTTAAAAATAGTACTAATAATCTGCTGATGCCACTGCTGTTGCATAATTCATTGCATTCTTTATTTCATCTTTTCCGACAAATATTCTTACTGTCATTTCATTGATTTTAACGAGAAATGAAATATCTTTTCCATCCAATTCTGCTCCATATAGTTTTCCTTCAGCCATTACATTTTGTATGTGTGCTGATATTAGTCCTTTACATTCGTTTGCAATATTTGTTCCATATTCTTTTCCTATTGACAAATAAGCAAGTCTTCCTAATCTTGTTTGTAATGCGCTTTTATATTTAGTATTATTGAGTTTGTAACTTCCACTCACACACACAACTGTTTTTGTATTAGAATCATCAAAGGTTCTTGCATCCACTCCTTTTTCTGCAAATACTGCTGTACCTCCAATCATAATCGCAAGAAGAACAACTGCTTTTTTTCCAAACCAACTCATATTCATACACCTCATAAATAATTATTATATTCTTAGATAGAGTCTGTCTTCTATATAAGTTTTATGTATCTCTAGTTTCTTGTTTCAACAAGCAACTCGCACATTGTCAGAAAGGTCTTACCAGCAAGCAGATTTATGCATATATGCTAATTGCTCATTCTACCATTCCAGTATTAAGTACAATTATTTGCACTATATGTAAAGGCTGGTAAGAAGACTTCTGACAATGTTAACTAAACAAAACATTTATAAACACCTCAAAATTCTTTTAATTTGTTACCCGTTGACTATTAGTGCACATCTTGTGCCTTTGAACTGATAGGAGGGGTGAAGGTGGCTAATTTATGGATAAATCAAAGGTTGTAGAGAAAGTTAAAGAACTTTTTACACACGTAAGCGAGAAAAAATTCGTTCAGACTGTAGATATGATTGTAAATCTTAAAGGAATCAATCTAAAAAAGCCTGATGAAAAAGTAGATTTTTATCAAACTCTTCCAAAAGGAAAAGGAAAAGAAATAACTGTTTGCGCATTAATCGGACCAGAGTTAAAAGAATCCGCAGAAAAAGCAAAAGTTGATTTTATTCTGTTAGAAGAATTCGCAAAATATTCTGCTGAAAAGAAAAAAGCAGTCGCTCTTGCACAAAAATATAATTTCTTTATTGCTCAAGCAAATCTTATGGGACAAGTTGCAACTAATTTTGGTAAAGTATTTGGTTCTAGAGGAAGAATGCCTAATCCAAAAGCAGGTTGTGTTGTACCTCCAAAGACTAATCTTGATCCAATAGTTTCAAAATTAAGAACTACAATTAGAATTGTAACAAAGGCTCAAACAACTTGTCAGTTTCCAGTTGGAACTACAAAGATGTCACCTGAAGATGTTGCAGAAAATATTGTTACTTGCTATGAAGCAATCTTACATCACCTTGCTCAAGGAAAGAATAACATGAAAAATGCATCAATCAAACTTACAATGAGTAAATCAATTTTGTTAGGTGATGAATAATGACAGCAAGCATCTCACAAAAAAAGAAAGATTTAGTTTCAAATTTAATTTCTGAAATTAAAAAATACAAAATTATCGGTGCTGTAAACGTTGAAGGACTTCCATCAGGAGCACTTCAGAAAATGCGTTTCTCATTAAGAAAAGATAATGTAAAAATAATAATGACGAAAAGACGTCTAATTAAAGTAGCACTTGAAAAATGCGGTAAAAAGGGAGCAATTGATTTAATT
>JBAZVA010000005.1:0-8412 GCA_041661165.1 Candidatus Woesearchaeota archaeon
TAAACGTTGAAGGACTTCCATCAGGAGCACTTCAGAAAATGCGTTTCTCATTAAGAAAAGATAATGTAAAAATAATAATGACGAAAAGACGTCTAATTAAAGTAGCACTTGAAAAATGCGGTAAAACGGGAGCAATTGATTTAATTCCACATTTAAAGGGAATGCCTGCTTTAATTTTAACTAATGAAAATCCATTCAAGTTATTTAAGCAACTTGAAAGATCAAAATCACAAGGTCCGGCAAAAGCTGGTCAAATTGCACCAAACGATGTTTTAGTAAAGGCAGGTCCAACACCATTCGCTCCAGGTCCAATAATTGGAGAACTTGGTGCAGTAGGTATCAAAGCAGGAATCAATGGTGGAAAAGTAGAAATAAAGGCAGACGTAACTGTATTAAAAGAAGGAAAAGCATTTACTGCGCAGTTAGCAAGTATCTTGTCAAGACTTATGATTTTCCCAATGGAAATCGGTCTGAATTTAACAGCAGCTTGTGAAGATGGATTAATTTATGATAAGACAGTTTTGTCAGTTGATGAAAAGCAATACATTGAAAATATATCAGCATGTGCTGCATGGGCGATGAATTTGTCTATTGAAGCAAAGATATATAACAAGGACAATATCGAAGTGTTCATCACAAAAGCTTCACAGGAATCAATTAATCTTGCAATGGATGCGCCTATTTATGCAAAAGAAATAATTGATAATTTGATTGGAAAGGCAAATGCTCAGATGTTATCAGTATCTGAAAATGTGCCTGACGAATGCAAATAAATAATTTTCCTAAGTAGTTCCAATAGTGCTAATGTTAAAAGTACGGAACTTATCGGATTTAATTTGTTATAATACAAATAGAATATATTTGGAGGGATTAAACATGGAATACGTATACGCAGCAATGTTACTTCACAAAGCAGGTCAAAGTATTAACGATGATAACGTTAAAAAAGTCCTAGAAGCAGCAGGTGTAAAAGCTGATAGTGCAAAAATAAAAGCTTTAGTTGCAGCACTTGATGGTGTAAATATAGAAGAAGCTATCAAAAAAAGCGCAGTTGTAGCAGCACCAGTCGCAGCAGCAGCACCTCATGCAGGAGCAGCAGCTTCCGAGCCTAAGAAAGATACTAAGAAAGAAGAAAAGGCAAACGAAGAAGCAGCAGCAGCAGGATTATCCGCATTATTCGGATAAATTTTTAACTTTTTATTATTTTATTTTATTATTTTTATCAAACTTCAATAATAGTGTCTGAATAACATGGAAGAAAACGCAAAAAACGTTCGGATGGAATTTTCTCACATCAGAGAAGAGTTAAAGACTCTGAATGATAAAAAGGAAAAGCTTTTCGAAGAAAGAAATTCTTGTTCTGAAAAAATAAAATCACTTATCTCTGAGTTAAAAGATTCGAAAGTAAAAAGAGATGAAATGACTGCGTCAATAAAAGATTTAAAAATAAAAAGAGACGAGCTTAACACTCAGGTTAAAGTTTTAATTGACGAAATAAAAAAGCAAGGTCCTGATACACACGAAACAACACATTCAACTCCTTCGCATTCAACTCATTCTTCTCATTCAGGTCATTTTTCACATTCACGTTCAGATGGAGAAAATTTTGACAGAACAAATCCTAGAAAATTAAGAGAAGAAATAAAACAAATGGAATACAAGATTGAAACGGGTGCAATTTCTTTTACTGCCGAAACAAAATTAATGAAACAAATTAATCAAATGAAGAAAGAATTAAATGCAATTAAAGAAGAGCACGAAGAATCAGGAAAGAAACGAGAATTATCAAAGGAAATTAATATAAAAAAGAAAGATGCAAAAAAAATTCACGATCAAATAAGAGAAAATGCTGCGGCGTCTCAAAAATTTCATGAAAAAATAATTGAATTATCAAAAGAAATCGACTCATTAAAGCAAAAAGAAAAAGAGTCACATAATAAATTTATAGAGAGTAAAACTGAATGTAATGATTTAGCAAAAAAAATGCGAGATACTAGAAAAACATTAAAAGATATTTCCGAAGATAATTATAAAACAGAAAGAAATGCTGAGCACGAAAGACGAAACGCAGAACATGAAAGAAGAAAAGAAGAGCATGATAAAACTCAAGCCGATATAGATAAAATGGTAAAGGAAGTTGAGGAAAAGATTACAAAAGGACAAAAGCTTACAGCACACGATATTCAGGTTATGCAGTTATCTGTAAAAAGATAATTTTCTATTTATTTTTCGAACAAAAAAGATTCTTAGTGGAGTTGGCTCTGTAGAAAATAACACCGGCCTTGCTTGTATTGATTGAATAATTGTACCAATTTAATTATTTATTCTAAAGAACGAACTATTTGCAGAATACTGTTCTGTTTGCCGGTATAACTTTTCTACAGAGCCAAAGAGTAATAAACTATAGCAACTTATTGTTACATATATGACTAATCATTTTTACGACAAATATCTGCCTTTAAAGTTAAAAGAAGAATTAAAAGAGCTAGATATAGAGTCGAAACTAAAAGACCACAAAATTAGTTTGTCAGAAGTAGATCAATACAAAGAAGAAATATTTGCATTTTTGTCATCAAAGAATCTAAAAGAAATATATTTTGATTTACTGTACGGTTCTGGTTCTGAAATATCTTTTTTGATTTGTAATATGACTTCAAAAGAAGAGTGTGACAAAATAAAAGAAAAAATTATTTCATATTACGGAATATATCAAAAAACAAAACACATTTCTTCAATTTATCTTTTCGACAATGATGTTTTCATAGAACTCTCGGCAGGCGATTTAGATGGCGATGATTTGATTTTAAAAATAGCAAACATTCTCTCAGAAACTTTGAAACTAGAACGCCATGATTACATTTGTGAAATAGAGCTGGATGAAATTTCAGAAGACATCAATGATTTAATAGATTAGAAATAAATAAAAAATAATAAAATAAAAAATTATCTTGGTTCTCCTATTATTCTTCCGTCTTGTCCAATATACATTAATTGAATAGGTTTTTTAAATTCATCATCTGACATGAATGTTTTTATTTGATATATTGCTCCTTCTGGGGCGCCTAATCTATCTCTTATTATAGGTTCTTTTTTAAGAAGATACATTACTCCAAATGATAATCCCGAAAAATGTTTTATTATAACTTCATCATCATAAAATAAATTTACAACCATACTTCCGTCTTGAGTTTTTACTATGCCTTTTTTTAGGTCAGATGCGAGAGCATATTCTGGTTGTTTAAGGTCAACATTTAATTCTTTTGCAAGTTCACAAATAATTTCTAATCCACGTTCACTTTTATTTTTATTCATTATATCACCCTATTATCCAGAACCCCTTATCTATATTTTACATATGTTTTAATTATAATAGTTTGTGTTGACGAGTTGGGGACTATTTTCAATTCAAGGGGAAACATATTTAAAATACAGATTCCTCATTACATTTATGTCAATCCAGAACAAACCAAAATGGTTTCAATATTTTGATATCATGGTACAACTGCATTTGTTTTTGGTTGTCGGGGCTATTTTGTTGATATTAGTGAGTTTTATTATTGGGAGATTTGATTTATACTCTAATTTTTTTCAAATGAATTTTATTTATATTTGGATATTTCTTGCCACATATTTGATTATCTCAATATTAATATTGATAGGGATGCGTAGAAATAAAACATTTACTATTTATGTTTCATATATTTACATATTATTGAATATAATATTGACTCTTTTCATTATGTTAAGATACAAATTATTTTCTAAACATCTCGTTAATATTTTTATAGTTCAACCGTTAGATTTAATTTTTACTTCCTTCTTAGTTTTTATGATATATAAAAATAGATATTATTTTGAAAATGATGTTATTTTAGAAAATCATAATAAAAAATAACTCGTCATAGAATCGGAAGACTTTAGTATTATTAATATAAAAACAAAATAACAAAAAAATTTATCTTTTCTTTTCCATATACTGACAGTTTCCACAAGTAACTCTATCTTTGTGTTCTGCAAGGAAATATCCGCTTCCGCATTTAGGGCAAGTTTTTCTAGCTCTTTTTCCATCTGCTGTGAATAATTTACTAACCGACATAATCTTATCTTTTTTTGCTGCTTGTTGTGCTTTAGCCATTTAAATTCACCTTATTTTTTCTCTTTCTTATCAGCGGATTTTTTTGCGCCTTTAACTTTTCCTGTAGTATTTTTAATTATTACATCTTTATCTTCATTCTTCTTAAGTTCATCAAAACTTTTGTAAACATGAGAGATTACTTTTGCTTTTCTTTCTCCGAATTTTGTGTAAATATGTCTTGTTATAATTAAATCAGGAGTAGTTGAAACCATTGCTGCTAATTTATCATTAACTTGTTTTCTTGTTGGAGTTTCTTTATCAAATGTTGCCAAGCATACAATTCTTTTTCTTGAAAGCACTGGTACATCTTTTTGTTTAATTATTTCTAATTCCATAAATATTACCTCATTTACTTAACTTTTATTGAATATTCGCCTTTTGCAGTAATTAGTGCAAGGCCAGCAACTTTAGATTTGGAAGCATTAATTACAGAGATTCTTCCTTGCCAATTAGTGGAAAATTTGTTATCTTTGCAAAGCGGACATTTGTCTCCTTCGACAAATATTTTACATTTTTTACAAACTTTTGATTTAATTGCCATAATTTACACCTTATCTATTTTTCTTTTGCTTTCTTAGTTTCTTTTACAGGAGCAGCAGCTGCTTCTTTTTTAACATTTTCCCACCATTCTGGTTTTCCTAAATAATCTTGTCTCATTGTAAGACCTATTTTTGGATTTGCAGCATCTTTGAAACTTACAGCAATAACTCTTGCTCTGCATAAATCTCCAACTTTTAGACCTCGTTTTGAATCTCTTCCCATCAAAGCTTTTTCCTTTGAGAAAGATACAAAATCATTCATTGTTTGAGAAACGTGAATCATACCATCAATTGGTCCCATTGTGATAAACGCACCAAAATCAGTTATGTCTCTAATTTTACCGGAAATTACTTCTTGATTTTCTGGTTTGAATGTTAAAAGTTCAAATTGACTTTCATAATATACTGCACCGTCTCCTGCAATTATTTTCCCTTGACCTATCTTTTCTACAACTAGAACTTCAATAACAATACCAATATCTTTGTCTATGAAACTTCCGTATTTCTTTTTTATTTCACTTATTACTCTTGCTTCTTTTTCTAACTCTAATAAATCAGCAGAAACTCTGATGTGGTCGCTTACTTTTGTTTTGTAAAACATTTTTAGTCACCTATTTCTCGAGTACAATTAGTTTTTTTTGTCGTAATCGTAATATTGGAATATTCTTTTCCTTTAAACGATTCATAAGTTTGATATCATTTGTTGCAACGATGTGATCCTTGCCGTATTTTACAAGTATATCATCAACATAACTTTCATCGCAAACAGTTTCAATAATACGAAATCTTTTTGTTTCGAGCAGTTTTTTTGCAATATTTGCCGCAAGTTTATCCTTTCCTGTTGCAGTCTTTAAAACACAATTAAGTTCATCAATTGTTTTATCAAAAACGCATAATTCATAGGAAAAATCGCATACCTTGTCAATTTCTGACACGATATCTATACCAAAAAGCCCTGGAATCATTAAAAAATTGGTATCCAGTATTATCTTCTTAGCTATACTCATATATAAGTTTGAAAAACTTCGTTTGATTTATAAATGTTTCTAAATGTGACGATGGGATTTGTAAATTTTTTATTTAGAAGTTCTGTAAAAGTATTTTTACCGGCCTTAACATATAAAAGTGTAAATAATTGTGTAAATTAGAACTCTATTTGGAACTGGACTCATATTCTGCATACTATTCTTTGTGCCAGTAAAATACTTTTAGAGTTAAATAACAAAAAGATTTATAAATGGTATAAATTTCCAAAAAAGTATGGAAGTTAAAATAACAGAAAATTCTAAAGATAGAATGTCATTTGAATTGATTGGCGAGGATCATACTCTTTGTAATGTTTTAGTAAAAAAGCTTCAAGAGAGTAAAGATGTTAAATACGCAGTTTATTCCATTGAACACCCATTAGTATCTGTTCCAAAATTAATGATTGAAGCAAAAGACGTAAAGGCTGCATTAAAAAAAGCAATAAGTGAACTTTCAGAGCAAGCAGACGAATTAAAAAAGCTTGCACACAATTTATAATTATGCACGAATTAATTAAGCTTGCAAAAGATTCTATTCTATTTTTTCTAAATAATAGTTTTAACTATAACGATAAAAATTTAATTGTTCTTGAAAGTGTGAAGAAAAAATATTCTGATAATTTAGGGGTTTTTGTGACGATAAAAATTTATGATGAACTTCGTGGATGTATAGGTTATATTGAGACAGACAATCCGCTTTACAAATCTGTTATTGAGTGCGCACAATTAGCAGCATTCGATGATCCAAGATTTGAACCATTAACAAGAGAAGAATTTGAAAAGATAACTTTAGAAATTTCTGTTTTAACAAAACCACAATTAGTATCCTTCAAAACTGCAGAAGAACTAAAAAATAAAATTGTCGTTGGAAAACATGGACTTATTATTGAAAAAGGAAATAAGAGAGGATTATTGCTCCCACAAGTTGCAACAGAATATAATTGGACTTCGGAAGAATTTCTAAATCACACGTGCAGCAAAGCAGGTCTTTCTCAGAACACTTGGAAAGAAAAAACTGATTTCAAAATATTCACATTTGAAGCAAATGTAATAGAGGAGAATGATTAGAACACTTATTGTTACTTATAAGTAGTTAAATATAGTAAGATTTATAAACAGAATTTCTTTTACTCTTAGTATGACTTTACTTAAAAAATTAAATGACGTAATGCCCACGTATAAAAATCTAAGAACTATTTTATTTAGCACATTATTAAGTTCAGTTAGTTTTTATTATTCACAAATACTCGGTAAAGAATTATTAGTTGAATTACACAAATATGATTATGTATCATTATCTGAAAAAGAAATAGAAAAGGAAACAAAAATTCTTCAATTAAATGATAAAGATTATGTTATGCAGATAACGCATAAAACTGAAGAAGAAGGAGTAAAAGATATTCGACAATTAAATAAAAAAACTCCCTTCGAAGAATTATGGTTATTTTTACCAGAAAAAAACATTTGGTATGAAGTTGGAGTTAGAAGACAAGTAAACATAGGAAGTTCAGGAATAAATGATCCTGGTTATTACATTTATGAAGGTATTATTAGGAAAAATCCTGACGTGACAAAATGTGTATTTTATCATAATCATCCGTCATATCTAAACATAGTTAATAACTTTTCAATAGATAAAATATTATCTGATAAAAATACACCTGAAGAAAAAATAAATTCATTAAGAAAATTTAGTTCATATCATTATCGCTTTCATTCTGAATATCATTCAATAACTCCATCTAGTTTAGATGGTGATTTGGGCAGTTCTTTATTAATAACATCAATATTCAAATTATTTAATTCAAAATTGAAAGTAACTTATAAAATAGTATCTGATTTTGGAGTAACTGAATATACGCCAACTGAAGAAGCATTAATATGTTTTAAATCAGATGGAGAAAAGTCAAGATTAAAATTACCTAATTCTATATCAAATTGTACGAGACCTTGGAAATCAGGAAATATACAATCAGAACATTTTTTAATCAAATATACTCCAGACAAAACTATTTCACGTGAAAATATTAATCCTAGTCGGTACAACTATTATGGCAAAAAAAGAAAACAATTAAAGTCACCTAGAAACATTGAATTTCCAAATTTTCCTGTACGTAATTGGTATAAGAGATAACTTCTACTTTCCCAAGTTAATCTGAACATTAGAATTGTAATCATTAATACAATAAGCTAAATCTTGTTTACTAAATTCAGGCCATAATTTATCTAAAAAATAAATTTCTGAATATGATGCTTGCCAAAGTAAAAAGTTAGATAATCGCTTAGCTCCGCCAGTTCTAATAATCATTTCAGGTTCTGAAGATACGAATAATTCTTTTGAAACCATTTGTTCATCAATTTGTTCAATGGATAATTTTCCAGATTTAATTTTAGTAAAAAGAGATTTGAACGCTTTGATTAATTCGCTTCTTGCACCGTATCCTACTGCGATGTTTACAACAAAATCCTTGAATTTTCTTGTAGCATCCATTACTTTTCTCATCATTTCACGAACGTGCTTTGGAAATAAATGTAAAAGTCCGACAAAACGTATGCATATTGCGTTTTTTGCTTCTTTTACTTTCTCTAATATTTTATTTGCAAGTCTAATAAAAAGTTTCATCATATTATCAAATTCTAATTTAGGACGTTTAAAATTCTCAGTTGAGAATGCGTAGAAAGTTAATTGTTTAACGCCAAGCTCTTTTGCCCA